>PXDM01000506.1 GCA_003565055.1 Paracoccaceae bacterium | reverse complement strand
GTCCGTTTTCGCGCAGCGCTTGGGCGACTTTCGCGCGCTTCTCGTTCGATGACAGGCCCGCGAGCGCTTCGGGATAGGCGCGCGCGCGGGCCATGGGCGGGGCAGGGCGGTCGGACCAGAGCGGGTCAATCGGATTGGCGATCTCGCGCAGGCTGATCCCGCTGCCTGCGAGGCCCTTCTCAAGCGTCTCAATCTCGTCGGGCGTGTGGAGCCATGGATCGAAGCCGATGACCGCGCCATTGGGGCAGGCGTCGCGCAGCCAGTCGGCGGGTTTGGTCTCGGGCCAGTTCACCGGCGTGAAAACCGGCGCGCATTGCAGGCGGGCCTGCACCCGGTAGCGCCCATCGACGAAGAGCCCGGCCCGGTCGGCGAGCACGATGCAAAAGCCCGAGGAGCCGGTAAATCCCGTGAGCCAGGCCAGCCGCTCGTCGCAGGCGGCGACATATTCGCCCATATGCACATCATTGCGCGGCACGATCACGCCACTGAGCCCCTCTGCCTGCAAGGTGTCGCGCAGGGCGGCCAGACGGGGCGGGCCGTCCTCGGGGCGGCTGGTGACGGCGAAGCTCTGGAACATGGGCGCGTCTCGGGTTGGGGCGGCTGTGGCCCCAGTGGTACTGAGCCGCGCCGAGCCGGTCAATCGCGAAGGCTCAGCGTTTGCGGTCGCGCCTTGTGCTCATCGGTTGGAAGGCCACGCTGACATGGGCCTCGCAATAGGGTTTGCCGGGTTTGACGGGCAGGCCGCAGAACCAGAAATCCTCGGTCGCGGGGTCGCCGATGGGCCATTTGCAGGTCCGCTCGGTCAATTCGAGCAGCGTGAGTTTGCGCGCGGTCTTTTCGACCTCGCGCACCGTGGCCAGCGCTTCGGGGTCGATTTCATTGGCCGAGGGCTGGGGGGGCAAGGGCTGCCCCGCCGGGATGATCGGGCGCGGGTTGTAGGCGGCAGGCTCGGGCGTTTCAGCAGGGGCGGGCTCTGTGGGTTTGGTCTGCGCGGCACGTTCGGCCTTGGCCTGCGCGAGATCCACGACCGGGGCGGCCGGGGCGGTGTCGGTCACGGGGGCGGGTTCGGGCGTTTGCGGCGCGGCGGCGGCGGGGGCCGCGTCGCCCTCAGGCCCGCTGCGGTTCGACAGCCCCAGCCGGTGCACCTTGCCGATCACGGCATTGCGCGTCACGCCGCCCAATTCCTTGGCGATCTGCGAGGCAGAATGCCCCTCATTCCACATTTTCTTGAGCAGTTCGACGCGCTCATCGGTCCAGGACATGGGGTCAACTCCGGCTGCGGCTTTCGCATTTCAAAGGCCCATGGAAATGGGCGCGTGATTGAAATACATCCGCCCGGGCCGGATTACAATCGCAACAGCGCAGGAAACCCTGCGCGCGTGCAAGGAGCAAGAGAAGATGCAGAGTAACGAGGGCGGGTTTGCGATGGGTGCGCGGCGGTTCGGGCGGGTCAACTGGCTTGGCCTGCAGGCGCTTGCAGATCGCGAGATCCGGCGCTTTCTGGTCGTCTGGACGCAGACACTCGCGGCCCCTCTGGTCACGGCGGGGCTGTTTCTCGCGGTGTTTTCGCTTGCCATCGGCCCGATGCGCGGTGAGGTGCTGGGCGTGCCCTTCATCAATTTTCTGGCACCGGGCATTCTGATGATGACCGTCATTCAGAACAGTTTCGCCAATACATCGTCGTCGATTGTCATCTCCAAGGTGCAGGGAAATATCGTCGACACGCTCATGCCGCCGCTGTCACCCACCGAGATCCTGCTGGGCTATCTCGCGGGCGGGATCGTGCGCGGGCTCATGGTCGGCTCGGTCATCGCACTGGCGTTGTGGCTGATCCTAGGCCAGAGCGTGGCGCATCCGCTGTGGCTGCTGGTGTTTCTGACCCTCGGCGCCGGGTTTCTGGGCGCGCTCGGGATCGCGGCGGGGATCATCTCCAACAAGTTCGACCAGATCGCCGCGATCACGAATTTTATCGTCGTGCCGCTCGCCTTTCTGTCGGGCACCTTCTACTCGATCACCAGCCTGCCGCCGGTTCTGGAAACCCTGAGCCGGTTCAATCCGGTGTTCTACCTGATCGACGGGGCGCGCTACGGGATGATCGGCGCGTCGGATGCGTCGCCATGGTTGGGCCTCGCCGTCGTCATCGGGGCGAGTTTCGCGGTCGCCGCGCTCTGCTGGCGCTGGCTGAAATCGGGCTACCGTCTGAAACCCTGAGCGCCGCAGTGCCGAAGAGTTGAGGGCGCGGGCAGTTGTGGCCGGGCCATATCACGCTTATCTAACGGAAAATTCAATGAAGGATGCTGAATATGTTGGGGTTGCGCGCATGGGGTCTGGGTCTGGGGCTCGCTGTTCTGAGCACGCCGGTACTTGCCGACGAATCTCGGTGGCGTGATTGCCGGACCTGTCATGCGGTCGAATCGCCAAGCGGGGATGTGATCGCGCGGGGCGGTCGGTCGGGGCCGAATCTTTATGGCATCGCCAATCGCCCGCTTGCGGCTGATTCGGGGTTCCGGTTCTACTCGGATGATCTGCGGGCGGCGGCGGCCACGGGGGCGCGCTGGAACGAGAGCAATTTCGTGGCCTATATGTCAGGACCGGATGAATTCCTGCGGGCCATGACGGGCAATCCGAATGCCGAAAGCGGCATGCATGTCGCCCTGCGCTCGGGCGCGCGCGAGTTGTTCCAGTGGCTCGACAGTCTGTCAGACTGATTGGGAAAGGTGAGAGGCTGGACTGCGACCCAGACGGGAAATGCTGCGGCTGCTTCCTTCCGGACCTGACCGGGTTGGCAAGGCGTCTGCCCGCGCCAACCTCTCGAAGGTGCAGATAAGACCTTCGCGCGGGCTTTGCAAGCGGGCAGGCGGGCTTTGCGGTTTCCCAGAGCCGCGCAATCCCGTAAAACCCCCCGACATGTCACGGAGATGCGCAGCCCATGGCCAAACGCGGCTATCATCACGGCAATCTGAAGCAGGCGCTGGTCGAGGCGGCGCTGGACCTGATTGCCGAGAAGGGTCCGCAAGGTTTCACCATGGCCGAGGCTGCGAAACTCGCGGATGTCTCCGCCGCCGCGCCCTATCGTCATTTCGCCGGGCGTGAGGAACTGATCGCGGAGATGGCGCGGCAGGGGTTCGATCTCTTCGCGGATCTGCTGGAATATGCCTATCGCGATGGGCAGCCCTCGCCCTTGGTCGCGTTCGAGGCCGTGGGGCGCGCCTATCTGGCTTTCGCGCGCAAACATCCGGGCCATTATGTCGCGATGTTCGAATCCGGTGTGATGCCCAATGCCTCACCCGATCTGGCAGCGGCCTGTGCGCGTGCCAATCAGGTGCTGGTGCGCGCGGCCGCGGATCTGTCGCAGCGCCTGCCCCCGGATCGCCGCCCGCCGACCGAGATGTTCGCGGCCCATATCAGCGCGATCAGCCACGGCATCGTAGAGCTTTACGCCCGCGCCGCGCCCGGATCTCGCGGGCCGTTCAGCCCTGAAGACCTGCTCGAAACCGGGATCGGGATCTATCTGCGCGGGCTTGGATTTCTGGATCCGGATCGCTGAGCGCGCCGCGTGTGCGTTGACAACAATATTTGCAGTGATGCCGGAAGACCCGAGATGAGGCCGGAAGACCTTGGATGAGACGCGAAAACAAGGGGTTCGGAGGGTTTCGTGTGGGGTGTGGGGCGTGGTGGGAAAGTTGCAGGAAAACGGGTTACCAGCGGCTTTGTGGCGTTGCGGGGGCTGTGTGGAGTGAGCGGTGAAGGGGCGTTAAAGCCCTTGTTTACAGGCGTTTCACGCAAGATAGGGCAGCGAGGGTGACATATTGGAACATGCAACTCGGGTTGCATGTTCGCGGATCAGTTGCATGTTCGGCGGATATGACGCGAAAACAAGCGCTTAAGGGGTGCAGACCCGCGCGGAAGCGCATGGCGAACATGCAACTGATTTTCGATGAAAACCGGGGCAGCGCGTCAACCAAGCTCGCGGAATCGGACTGTCAGGATCTATTGATCTTCTTCGATCTTCTTTCGGATCACGTCGCGCAGCTGCGGAGTGATCGCTTCCAAGGCGTCGCCGTCTTCGGGGTCGTCAATGAGCGTGGGAATCAATTCATAGAGATCGATGGCCTGGGCGAATAGCGCCTCGTCGGAGAGGGTGCGATCAGCGCGTGCGTGTTCTTCGCGGACCATCGCGCCGCAGAGCATCAGTCGCAGGCGGTCAGGCGCAGGCTTGTGCGCGCGTGTGCCGTAGAGGATGTAATCGGTGGGCACGCCAAATTTCTCCTGCAAGGTCGTGAGAAAGTTCCGCGACGGCTCGCTTCGGCCTGCCTCGATATCTCCAATGTATCCTTGGCTAACACCCAGCATTGATCCGAGCGCCCTCTGCGAAAGCTTTTGTGACAGTCGCCATTTCTTTATGCGCTCCGCTTTCTCGTTGTTCATCTCGCTTCACCCTTGACATGAACGTATATCACGTTCATATCTGGAAGAACGTAATATACGTTCGGACTTAGAATCATGGTTGGGCAAGCATATGACAGATGAAACTCCGAGTCTCCAGCCTGGACCCATCTTCTATGATGTGTTCATCGGCTATCTGCGGATGATGGGTGTCAACCTGACGGAGTGGTGCGCGCCGCATGGGGTCCGTGCGACCAATGCGAAACTTGCCGCGACCGGAGGCTGGAACGGACCGAAGGCGCGGGCCTTGCGGCAAAAGATGATCGATGAGGTGGGTGTTGATACATTCGCGCGGCTCTATGCCGAGCGGATGCGTCGGGAGGTTGCGTGATGCTCGATGCTCTTCGTCGCCGAGTCGCGCTGGCGATCTGCCCTGCGCTTGCCAGTCTGCCGCATGATCCGTCGTTCGATGTACCCCGCCGCAAGCCGCGCAGCGCCAACGAGCAGAGGTGGGCCGAGAACCTGCGGCGGATGGACCGGATCTATGCGGCGCATACGGGTGTGGTCCTCGACCGACGAAATGCGCCTGCCTATGACGGCCCGCTCTATCAGTGTGCACATTTCGCGGAATTTGGGCAGTGATTTCGCGTGATCTCGGGCACGCGTTTCACGGCATCGCGGGCAGCCATTTCATGCCCTCGGGCAGGCTGGCCAACAGGTTTCATTGAGTCAAGGCTGAGCGCCCTGGTCAAGCGTTTTCATTGTGCTCATTTTTCTGCGCATGCTGTCGCCGGTGAGCGTCAGGCGGTGTGCATTGTGGACCAGCCGGTCAAGGATGGCATCTGCGAGGGTGGGATCTCCGATCACCTCGAACCATTGATCGACAGGCAACTGGCTGGTCACGATGGTCGAGCCGCGACCTTGGCGGTCATCGAGGATTTCAAGCAGGTCGCGACGCTCGGTCGGGGTCAGAACTGACAGCCCCCAATCGTCGAGGATCAGCAATT
>PXDM01000125.1 GCA_003565055.1 Paracoccaceae bacterium | reverse complement strand
GTTGCGCTCCTTGGACAAGAGCTCGAAATCGTAAACGACTTCGCGCTGGATCGGCGGCGGGCGGCTGGTGGCGCGGCGGGCGTTGGGGATGGGCAGGCGGACCAGCGACCAGCCATCCGCCGCCGCCTCGGTCCAGACTTCGGTCGCATGGGCATTGAGCACCGCGCGTGCAGTCAGATCGGGGATGTCGGGGTCCAGTTCTTCGCCAAGCCAGGCATCGAGCTCGCCCACGGTCAGATGCGTGCCCTGCCATTTCAGGTCGAAGACAGCGCCGGGGCCGTCCTCTTCGGTCAGACAGAGCCGGAAGTCGCGCGCATACCCCCCGCCCGAGAGCCGGGCACCGAGCCACCGAAACAGCAGCGCCAGCTCAAACCCGTCGCAGGACAGGATCAGATCCGGCCCCTCGGGCTGCAGCGAAAGCTCCATCGCGTCATATTGCGCCGCGATCCCGTCCATCAGATCGGCTGCGCGGATCTGGCCCTGCGCGCGCCAGTCATTGCGCCCTTCATCATAGCGCAGGCCGAGCTCGGTCACCGCTTGGCTCAGCGCCTGCACTTCGATCATCAGCGCATCACTGAGATCGCTCGACGGGGCCAGCCCCTCGCTTTCGGACATCACGCCGATGACCGTCTGGAGATTGGCCGTCGGGCGGCGCACACGGTCGAGCACTTCGGCCAGCAGCGCCTCGCGCGCCGTGTGATTGCGCAGATCGGCGGTCACATCGCGCAGGGTGAGCACGAATCCCGGTCGGCGGGTATTGTCCGTGCGCCGCAGAACCCGCATCCGGCCCGACAAGAGCCGCCCTGTGCCGATGGTCGCGCAGAGAAGATCCGTGGCCGCGTCCGGGTCATTGAGCTTGCTGAGCCGGTCATAGGCATGGCGCACCGGGCCTTCGCGCAGATAATCGACCAGATTGCGGTCGAGCCCCGGCGTGCCGCCTGCGCCCAGCACATCGACGGCCTGCCCGTTATAGAAAACGAGCTGAAAATCGGCATTGCACAAGAGCACCGCGACCGGCACATCGGAGAGGAGTTTCTCGAGCCGCGATTTCTCGGCCGACAGGCGCGAGGTCTCGCGCGCGACCGATTCGGCCAGCGCGTTGCGCGTCTGCGCCAGAGATTGCGTGATCGCATTGGCGGCGGGCGCCAGATCGCCGAGATATTTCGCCTGATCGCGCTCCGGCCCAAGCTCGTCATTCACGCCTGCCACAGCGCGGGTGCGGATCGCATTGGCAAGCGCATCAATGGCGCGCGCGACATTGGCATCGAAAAGATACCAGATGCCGGTGACCAGAAAGACGATCAGAAACCCGCCGAGGATGCCCGCTTGCAGCATCGGACCCATGAGTTCGGGCGATTCGGCACGCGACAGCACAACCCAGCCGCCGAGGCCCATTGCGGCGACAGAGCCCAGACCGAGTGCTGCGAAAAACAACAGCACCCGGACGCGCAGGCTGAGACGGTCAAACATCCGCGCCGCCGGGCTGCGGTTCTGGCGCGGTCTCGCCCGCGAGCATCGCGCGCACTTCCTCGCGGAGTTCTTTTAGCTCGAAGGGTTTGGAGATGAAGCCATCAGCCCCCATTGCCAGCCCCTTGCGCCGCTCCATCGCAGAGCCGCGCGCAGTCATCATCAGAATGCGCACCCCGGCGCAATCAGGATCGGCGCGCACCGATTGGCAGATCTCATAGCCCGAGACCTCGGGCAGCATGACGTCGAGCAAGACCAGATCGGGCTTGCGCTCGCGAATGATATCGACCGCACCCGCACCAGTGGCGATGCGCGTCTGGTTGTAGCCCTCGCGGGTCAGCAGATAATTCAGGGCGATGGCAATATTATCCTCATCCTCCACCACCAGGATTTCAGCTTTCCGGGACGTGTCCTCCATGTGCTCCTCCTCCACAAGCAGTCGTCAGAAACGGGTCGTCAGGCGCGAGCCTGTACCATTCAGCCGCGACAGGAAGCCCCTCCTCATCCAGTCGCGTGCCCTCGGTCAGATCCGCCCGGCGCGCATTCGCGCAATCGAAAATCGACTGAAACCCCATGGACAGCGCCCATCTTTCGCGCAGAATCACGCCTGTGCGCACCAGATCAGGATTGGTCAGGTTGCGCTGGCGGATGCGGTTGTCCACGGCAATGATGCGATTGGTCAGCGGCACGGCAAAGGTCCAGGGACGTGTCCAGGACACATGCTGGTTGCGGCTCACGACCACCACGTCTTCGGGCACACCACGCTCGAAGCGGTCGGCCCAGGAATATTCGAGATAGATCACCATGGCGATCATGCCCATGGCCACGCCTGCAGGCGTCAGCCATTCCGGCAGGCGCTGCCTGCTCAGCCGGCGCAGAATCATCGCAGTGCCGCCACCGCCAAATCCCGCCACGATCACTGCCAGAAATTCGAGGATCATCTCTACTGTCGTCCCTTACCCTAATGTGCCCGCAAGCTGGCCAATGGCCGATTGCATGGTCCGCACCACGACGAACGCGTCGCGCAAATGGCTGCGCTCGAAATCCGACAGGTCGGAGGGCGCGAGAAAATTGTCCGGCTTGCGCCCCATGCGCACCAGATTGGCCTGATTTTCCAAGCGCATATTGGCGATCAGGTCGTAAGCCTCGATCAGATCGCGCGCGCCCGACACCGAGATCACGCCCTGTTCTTCCGCCGCCAGAAGCCGCGCGCGGGTATTTGCCGCCGAGATCCGCCCGCGCAGCGCATAGACGCGGCCCAGATCGGTCACCGGAACGACTCCGCCGAGCTTCATGTCGACATGGTTCTTGTATTCGCCCGAACGGATGGTCGCGAAACTGCGCAAGAGCCCCAGCGGCGGCGCGTGTTTGACCGAGTTCGACACCATATGCGCAACGAAGATCGAATTCTTCGAGGCCGCCGCAAGAGTTTCCTCCTGCAATGTGCGAAACAGGCTCACTTGCCCGCCGATGGGGCGCAGGTCGAACATGACCGAGGCCAGCATCTGCGCTTCGGGCGAGGGCGTGTTGATCCAGCCCTGGAAATAGCGCCGCCAGACACGCGCGGGCTGGCACCAGCGCGGATTGGTCGCCATCATGTCGCCGGGGCAGTAGAAATAGCCCACTGCGTTCAGCCCGTCGGACACGAAGCGGGCGAGATCGGCGTAATAGGGCATGTCATCGGGCGTCACGGAATCGTCGATGATGATGCAATTGTCCTGATCGCTGACGCCGGTCTGTTCCTGCCGCCCCTGAGAGCCGCAGGCCGCCCAGAGATAGGGCACCGGGGCCGGCCCCAGCTCGGTCTCGGCCAGCTTCAGCAGCCGCCGGGTCACCGTGTCGGCGATATCGGTGATGAGCCGCGTCACGATTTCATGCGCATTATGCGCGCCGACAAGCTGCACCAGCAGTTGCGGGATGCGCGCGGTCACATCGGCAAGCCCCTCATAGGTCGTGGCCACTGCCGCATCGCGCACAAGCTGCGCCGAGCTGATCGCCTGAAACCGCGTCAGATCCGTCTGGGTGATCATGCCCAGCAGCTTGCCATCGCGCACCACGGGCAGATGCCCGATGCGGTTTTCCAGCATCATGTGCAGAATGTCCGAGCCCAGTGATTGCGGGCTCAGCGACAGGGGGTCGGGGGTCATGATCTCGGCCAGCGGCGTGTCAGCGGCGCGCCCCTCGGCCAGCACCCGGCCCGACAGATCGCGCGTCGTGACAATGCCCACCAGCTTATCGCCCTCGACCACGGGCACGCAGGAAAAGCGGTGCTGGCGCATCAGCTTTGCGGCCTCTTGCGCCGTGGTCGCGGGCGTCACGCTCAAGGGCTTGCGCGCCATCAGATCCGACACTTTCAGCGTGGCGAGGTCATTCTGTCGCGCCGATTGCCCGCTTTTGCCGCGCGTGAAAAAGCGCTCGAAGGCGGGGAAATTGGCGATGAGATGGCGCAACTCGTCCGCGGGCAGGCACAGGATGACCGCGTCCGAAGTCGTGGTCGCGGTGGTCACCGCAAGCCCGTCGCGCAACAAGCCCCGCTCGCCGAAGGAATTGCGCGGGCTGAGCATCGAGACCAGTGCGCCATGGCTGTCGGTGACCTCGACTGTGCCCGATTTGACGAGATACACACCGGTGATCGGATCACCAGAGGAATAGATGACCGTGCCTGCAGGCACCTCACTGCGGCTGAAGCAACTGGCGACGCGCGCCAGCTCGTCCTGCGGCAGGGAATCGTAGGGGTGCACGTTCTGGAGAAACTCCAGCACCTTGGGCGATGTGTCCGTCATGTCGCGTCATCCTGATCTGACGGCCCGTGAGTGGGCGGCCTGCCCCTGTGTCGCACAGGGGCAGGCCAATTTCTTTGCGCTGGATCAGTGGTCGACTGCGCCAGCAGCACCTTTCGGCACGCGGATCGATTCCACGAGTTCCTCGATTTCCGTCGGAACCGGCGCTGTCATCTTCATTACAATGAATGCTGCGATGAAGTTCAGCGCCGCACCCACTGCGCCGAAGCTCAGCGGCGAGATACCGAACAGCCAGTTATCCGGCGTGTTGGGCAGCATGTTGGTGCCCGGAATGAAGAACCAGCCCAGATAGGTGAAGATATAGAGAACGGTCGAGGCCAGACCCACAATCATCCCTGCAATCGCACCGGACGAGTTCATCTTCTTGGAGAAGATCCCCATCATGATCGCCGGGAAGAGCGATGCGGCTGCCAGACCGAAGGCCAGTGCCACCACCTGCGCGGCAAAGCCCGGCGGGTTGAGGCCCAGATAGGTCGCCAGCGCAATCGCAAAGGCCATCGAGATCCGGGCGGCCAGAAGTTCACCCTTTTCCGAGATCCCTGGATTGATCATCGACTTGATCAGATCGTGCGACACTGCTGAAGAGATCGCCAGCAACAGACCCGCTGCGGTGGACAGAGCCGCCGCCAGACCACCTGCCGCGATCAGACCGATCACCCAACCCGGAAGCTGTGCAATCTCGGGATTGGCCAGAACGAGGATGTCATTGTTGAAGAGCACCATCTCGTTGCCTTCCCAGCCCTCGTCGATTGCACGCTGGGGCGGGTTGGCCGCGTTATAGTACTGGATCAGACCATCGCCATTCTTGTCCTCGAAGCGCAACAGACCTGTGCGTTCCCAGTTATGCATCCAGTCGGGACGTTCGTCGAACGCAAGCGGTTCGCCCTGTATCCCGTCCGGCCACAGCGTCGTGATGATGTTCAGACGCGCCATGGCGCCCACAGCCGGAGCGACCGTGTAGAGCAGCGCGATGAAGACCAGCGCCCAGCCTGCCGAGGTCCGCGCATCTGCCACTTTCGGAACCGTGAAGAAGCGGATGATGACATGGGGCAGACCCGCGGTCCCGATCATCAGCGACAGGGTGAAGAGCACCATGTTGAAGGTCGAGCCGTGATTGCCGGTATAG
>PXDM01000486.1 GCA_003565055.1 Paracoccaceae bacterium | reverse complement strand
TCAAAGCTTCGACATGGAAAGCGATGCAGGGCTCGCAGCGCACGGCAATCGCGATGCCAAGCGCCACGAATTCCTTTTCCTTCAGGCCCAGCGTCCCGCCTTGCTTGACGCCCATCGACAGTGCGCCGAAGCCTTTCATCGCATCGGGGATGGTTTTGGCCAGAACCCGGCTCTTGTCGCGGGTCTCGGCGATGAAGGCTGCGTAATCCATTGTCGTCCTCACTTGTTATTATTCGCATGTGAGTAGACAGATCAGCGAGTGGCAGCCTTGATCTGCGTCAAATCCGCAGGAAAGGTTGCGCCAGCCGGGGCAGAAGATCGCGGAATTTCAGCGGCGCTTCGGTCACGGCGAGGCAGATGCAATCCGCCCCGGCCTCGGCCACGGGCTGGTGTTCGACAGCGTCATCCGCGATTTCGACATCGCCGCGCGCGAAACGGTCATCGTCATCGGCAAAAGCGCCCTGCAGCACCATCGTCAGCTCCAGCCCTTTATGGCCATGATCAGGCACGGCCATGCCCGCCGGAATATAGAGAAGCCGCGCGGTCGCCGTGCCAGAGGTCGGCAGGATCGCCTGACGCACCCCGTTGCCGACAGAGCGCCATTTGATCGCTTGCGTGCCGCCGCCCACATATTTCGCGAGCGCTTCGGGCAAGACCGCATCGCCCATGCGTGTCGGCTGTGTCTTGGCGACTGGCGGCGTCGTCTTGATCCGCGCGAGCGTCGCCGCCAGCGCCCCGTCAGACAGGGGCGCGGGCGCAGGCCCGGTCGCGTCGAGAACTGCCCCGCCCACAGCGTCGAAGGAGGTCAGCCGCGCGCGGCAGTCATCGCAAAGTTCCACATGGGCCGCGACGGCGAGACTGAAGGCTTCGGGCAAGGTTCCTGCCGAATAGGCCATCAGAAGTTTGTCGCTCAGGTGGTGGGTAATCATCGTCTCGTCTTTCTCAGCTCAGATTATGGCGCAGCCGGTCCAGGGCCAGCCGTATGCGGGATTTGATCGTGCCCAGTGGCAGGCCGGTTTCCTCGGCGATCTCGCTATGGGACAACTCGCCGAAATAGGCGCGTTCGATCATGACGCGCTGCTTGTCCGGCAATTCGGCAATCGCTGCGCCCAATTGGTCACTTTCCTGTTGCAGCGCGAGAACATCGAGCTGGTCGGGCTCTTCCTCAGGCCCCCAGAACAGATCCTCGGGCTCTGGCCTGCGGTCACGGCGCAGCATGTCGATGCGGCGGTTGCGCGCAATGGTGAAAATCCATGTCGCAGCACTTGCGCGGGAGGGGTCGAATTGCGCGGCCTTGCTCCAGACCGTCACCATCACATCCTGCGTGCATTCCTCCGCCAGAGCGTGATCCGCGCCGGATTTCATCAGAAATGCTTTGACGCGGGGGGCAAAATGGCCGAACAGCTCTGCAAATGCTTCCGTATCCCGCTTTTCCGCGATCTGCCTGAGAAGGAAAATCCATCTCGTCCCGTCTTTTGGCTTCACCGACACCCGCCTTTTCCCCACGCACGACCGCTGTTGCGTCGGCGCGACACTATCCGCAGGCACAAAGCCTTGTCGAGATATGTGGGTTAATTGTGATGCATCAAACATGGGACAGATACGCGCAGTCCGGGGGATCGGATCACTTGCGCTCAGAGAAAACAGAGATTGAAATCACATGTTTTCTCGAATGATCCGCGCTCACAGCGCCTGCGTAATTCACACAATGCCAAGACCAAAGGAGGGGCCGGATGCCCTTTGAACTGATCGACACTCCCGCGCGCAGCATTGCCGTGATCGGCGGGGGGATTTCCGGGCTGGCTGCGGCCTATCTGATGTCGCAGCGCCACCGCGTGACGCTTTTTGAGGCCGAGCCACGTCTGGGCGGGCATGCGCGCACGGTGATGGCCGGCAAGCGCGGCGATCAGCCGGTCGATACGGGTTTCATCGTGTTCAATTACGCCAATTACCCGCATCTGACCGCGCTCTTCGAGAAGCTCGATGTGCCGGTCTGCAAATCCAACATGTCCTTTGGCGCGTCCTTCGGGGGCGGGGCGTTCGAATATTCGCTCTCGGGGGTCGACGAGATCTTCGCCACCCGCGCAAATCTCGCCAATCCGCGCTACTGGGCGATGATCCGCGACATCCTGCGTTTCAACAAGCGCGGGCTGGCGATTGCGCAGGCCGACCCGTCCCTGAGTATCGGCGGGCTGCTGGAGCGCCTTGGCACGGGGGATTGGTTCCGCGAGCGCTATCTGCTGCCCTTTTCCGGCGCGATCTGGTCGACGCCCACGCAGAAGATCCTCGATTTCCCGGCCCATGCGATGATGGAGTTCTTCCGCAACCACGCACTTCTGGGCTATGAAGGCCAGCATCAATGGTACACGGTTGCAGGCGGCTCGATCGAATATGTCACCCGACTGACGGCGTATCTGGAGCGCGCGGGCGTGAGTTTGCGCGCAGGCACCCCAGTGCAATCCGTGCGCCGCGCGCCGATGGATGTCTGGATCAAGACCCATGGCGCTGAGGAGGAGCGCTTCGACGAGGTGATTTTCGCGACCCATTCCGATGTGACGCTCCGGCTGCTCGCGGATCCCGGCGTGGCCGAGACGAGGGCGCTCGATGCGGTGAAATACCAGAAAAACGACGCCGTGCTGCATTGCGACACGGCGTTCATGCCCAAGCGGCGCAAATGCTGGTCGAGCTGGGTCTATACCGAGCGCGGCCCGCAAGATCGCGACCGCATTTCGCTGAGCTACTGGATGAATTCGCTGCAGCCGGTCATCGCGCAGGATGATCCGATGTTCGTCACGCTCAACGCCAATCATCCGGTGCGCGAGGAGTGCATCTACGACACCTATAGTTTCGATCACCCGGTCTACGATATGGCCGCGCTCGACGCGCAGCGGACCATCCGCGATTTCAACGGCACGAACCGGACATGGTATTGCGGCGCATGGATGCGCAACGGCTTTCATGAGGACGGGTTTGCAAGCGCTGTCGATGTGGCCCGCGCGATGGATGCGCGCGCGCGCAAGCTGGCCTCGGTCGCATGAGCGCGGTGGAACATATCGCGGGCCAGACCTATCACGGGCGGCGCGGGCCGATTTCCAACCGCTTCACTTATGCGGTGGATTACGTGCTCTATGAGCCCGAAGCCGCGCTCGACACGCCCCGGCTGATCTCGCGCAACCGCCGCAATCTGGCGTCACTCTGGGACCGCGATCACGGCGGCGCGCCGGGGCAGGGGCAGGGGGCCGCATGGGTGCGTGAGGTGCTCGCCGCGCATCAGTTGGAGGGCATCTGCGCGGGGCCGTTGCAATTGCTAACGCAGCCCCGCGTTCTGGGGCATCTGTTCAACCCGGTCAGCTTCTGGCTATGTCATGACGCGGAAGGCGGCCTGCGCGCGGTGATTGCCGAGGTCAACAACACCTATGGCGACCGCCATTCCTATCTCTGCGCGAAGCCCGACCGTTCGGTGATCACGGCCAGCGACGAATTGCAGGCGCAGAAGATCTTTTATGTCTCGCCCTTCCAGCCGGTCGAGGGGCGCTACAGTTTCCATTTCGACATCCGCCCCGAGGCCGTGTCGATCCGCATCGGCTACCGGCAGGATGCCGAGGCCCCCGGCGCAGGGCTGGTCGCCACGCTGACCGGTGCGCGCCAGCCCCTGCGCAACCGTGCGATCCTGGGCGCGATGGTGGCGCGCATGGGCTCGCGCCGGGTGCTTGCACTGATCCATTGGCAGGCGCTGAAACTCTGGTGGCGCGGCGCGCGGTTTCGCACGCGGCCCACACCGCCTGCGCAAGAGGTCAGCCAGTGAGTGAGGCGGCGGTGATCGACGCGCCCCGCCCCCGGCTCTGGGGCTATAGCCTCTTCGGGGGGCTGCTGGCGATGGCGGGGCTGCCGATCTACATCCACGCGCCGTTTTTCTATGTTGAAACTTACGCGGTCTCGCTGGCCGCGCTGGGCACCGTGCTCTTCGTGCTGCGCGGGCTCGATTTCGTGCAGGACCCGGCGCTGGGCTGGCTCGCGGCACGGCTGAGTGCCATGCGTGGTCTGGCTGTCGCTGTGGCCGCGAGCCTGATGGCGGGCGCGATGGTGATGCTCTTCGCGATCCCGCCGCTTTTCGCGCCGCTGATCTGGTTCGCGCTGGCGCTCACGGTGCTGTTTTCCTGCTATTCCTTCCTGACGATCTGTTTCTACGCAACGGGCGTTGCGCGCGGCGACAGGCTTGGCGCGTCGGGCCATGTCTATCTCGCAGGCTGGCGCGAGACCGGCGCGCTTTTGGGCGTCTGTCTCGCCGCAGCAAGCCCAGTGGCGCTGGAGGCCGTGACGCCTGTGCCTTTCACGGGCTTCGCGCTCGGATTCGTGCTGATCACGGCGCTGGCGGTCTGGGCGATGCGGCAGGAATGGCCGCGCTTTCGCGCCGCGCCTGAGACCGAGGGCCTGTCCCTGCGCGATGTGTTTCGCGACCCGACGGCGCGGCGGCTGCTGATCATCGCGCTGGTCAATGCGACGCCAGTGGCGATCACCTCGACGCTGTTTCTGTTCTACGCTGAATCCGTGCTGCAGGCCGAAGGCATGGAGGGCGTTTTGCTGATCCTGCTGTTTTTATCTGCCGCTGTGTCAGCGCCCTTCTGGGCGCGGCTGGCGCGCCGCACAGGCGCCAAGACCGCACTTCTGACGGGGATGGTGCTGGCGGCGGTCAGTTTCGCCTTTGTCACGCTGCTCGGCCCCGGCGATCTGGCGCTGTTTGCGCTGATCTGCGTGATCTCGGGCGCGGGCATCGGGGCGGATCTGACGCTGCTGCCTGCGATCTTCTCGCGCAGGCTGGCGGAGCTGTCGCCCGAGGCCGCCAAGGGCTTCGGCCTCTGGGCTTTCGTCACCAAGGCCACGCTGGCGCTGGCCGCACTGATGGTCTTTCCGCCGCTGCAATTTGTAGGTTTCGAGGCCGGCACGGAGAATAGCGCCACCGCAATCCAGACCCTGATCCTGTTATACGCGGCCCTGCCATCGGTGCTGAAGCTTCTGGCCATCGCACTTCTGGCGCTGACCCCCTTGAAGGAGAGCTGAGCATGAGCACATTTCTGACGCTGATCGCCGGGATGGCGCTGGCTTTCGCGGCTCTTGCGCTGGTCCAGCGGTTCCGGGGCTTTCAGGCCCAGAGCCCGCAGGATTATGCAAGGCTCGAACCGCGCGTCGATATTCGCGAACATCTGTCCGGCCCGATCCGCTGCGAGGGCGTGATCTATGGGCCGATGGGGCGCGTCACCTCGCGCTTCACTGCGGATATGCATGGGCGCTGGGAGGGCAATCGCGGCGTGCTCTCGGAGGATTTCACCTATGACAGCGGCACGAAGCAGAAGCGCGAATGGCGGCTGACGCTGGGCAATGACGGCCACGTGACGGCAGAAGCGGATGATCTGG
>PXDM01000411.1 GCA_003565055.1 Paracoccaceae bacterium | reverse complement strand
GCCGATGGCGGCGCTGGGTCAGAGCCTGAAACTGCCGCCCGAGCACGAGCCGCGCCGGGCGGAGCTGAAAAAGACGCTGCCGCCCTTGGTGGTTGTCTGAGATTGGGTGCGCGGGTGTGAGGAAGGTGCGGCGCGCGCGCGGGCCGCTGGTGAAAAGCGGTGGTGTTGGTTTCTGATGGTAGTGCGGCGAGGGACGCGTCTGGGGCCGGTCGTGCAAAGGCCAGGACCTGCGCGACGGTCTGGCTTTAGTCTTGTGTCGCATCGCCATGCGTAGCTACTCGGCTCCGTGCAGCGCTGGCCGCGCCTGCCGGGGGGAGGGCAAGCGCTGATGTTGCGCATGATGCAGAGGTTTTTCCAAGTGGGGGCCCTTGTTCAGTCCGCCAGAAGGGTCTCGACCGCACGCGTCAGCGACGCGAGGCTGGTGTGGCGATACGGCAGATACTTGTCCCGGGTGTTTGCCATGCGGCTGGGAGACATGGCATATTTCTTAGGTTGTTCTGTGGCCACGTTTGGAACCTCGGACAGCGGAATCATCCAGGACATGATGATGGCCAGTGTTTCCGGGTCCATCAGTGCGCAGATGACAGCACCGCGTCCGTCGATGGCATGGGTCGACTTTTGCAGGTCGAACTGAACCTTTTTCACGGGCTTGTCGGGCGCGAGGAACCACGACTTCACCTGCACGGCAAGCGCATTGCCCGTCACTTTGTCCACAACCATGAGGTCAACGCCGTGATCGTCTGACAGCGGCACGAAGGGGGACAGGCGGCCCCCGGACTGCGCCATGAGCGCTGTGGCGACATGCAACTCCGCGATCTTTCCCCGCTGAGACGATGTAAGCCGATCCTCTATGCCCATGTCAGTTTCCTGTTTTGAGGTGATGCCGAGAGTGCGCTACCGCTCTGCGCAAAACGGGTCAATTCGAATATGCGGGTGGGCAGGTGCGGCGTGCTGCGGCTCATGCGGGTTTCTGAGCCCATCGCGGCGGGCGGGGAAGCCGTCCCTTCCGGCCCTTGCCGAAGAGGCGTGCGATGGTCACGAGCACAAGCCACAGGTCAAAACCTGCGGATTGGTGGCGCAGGTAGATCAGGTCGATGCGCGCCTTGCGCGGGATGCAGGCGCGGCGATAGAGCGCGTCGGTCTCTGCCGCGGTCGTGCAGCGCGCCAGAAGCCGGGCTTCGTGATCGGCATAGACCAGTGAGGCCAGTCCGGTCACGCCCGGCGGCGCCTTGAGCACGGCGCTGTAGAGTGCCGGGAAGGCCTCCACATAGACGCGCAGGGGCGGGCGCGGTCCGACGAAGCTGATCTCGCCGCGCAGGATGTTGAGCATCTGCGGCAGCTCATCAAGCCGCAACCGGCGCAGGGCGCGGCCAAGGGGGGTGATGCGGGCGGCCTTGTCGCCGCCGGAGACGCCGCTGTCCTGCGCGGCCATGGTCATGCTGCGCAGTTTCCAGAGCGTGAAGCCTTCGGTCGGGCTGCGCATCCGCTCGGAGCCGAAAAACATCGGGCGGCCCTGCGCGGCCCAGAGAAGCGCGGCCAAGACCGCCAGAAGAGGCAAGAGGAGAGGTGCGAGCAGCGCGAGGAGCGCCAGATCAAAGACGCGTTTTGCGCCGCGCATCAGGCCATGCCCCTGTCAGCGCGCCAGTCCGCGACCATCCGTGCGGGCTCTGCCGGCGCAAGCGGCACCAGCGCGCTCAGCCGGCTGACATCGAGTTCGACGCAGGGCAAGGCGGTCTCGGGGGCGAGCTGCCATGTGACGGTGAACCCGGCAGCGTGGCACAGATCGGCCATTGCCAGCGCGCCCGGTTCCGCGATGTTCAGGAGGCGTGGCAGGGGCGTGCCCTTCGTGGCGGCCTCCATCAGCCGGGCCAGCACATCGGCGAGTGTGGCGGGGCCGATATAGGAGCGGCGCGGTCCCTGCCCATCTGCGAAACGGTCGAGGATGCGCGTGCTGCCGGGCACGCCCAGCAGCGCATCGGCTCCGGCGACATTGCCGATGCGCAGGATCGTGAGCGGCATGTCACAGTCGCGCAGCGCGTCTTCCATCGCGGCCTTGGCCCGGCCATAGTCGGACTGCGGGCGCAGGGACGTATCCTCGCGCAAGGGGCGGTCGGAAGGGCCATAAACCGCCGCAGAGGAGGTCACGAAGACCCGCGCTGCGCCAATCTGCGCGCCGATCTCGACTGTGGCACGCGCGAGGGCTGTGTTGAGCGCCAGATCGCCGCGCCCCGGCGTAACACCAGCAAGGCCCAGAACCACGTCGATCCGACCGCGCAGGCGGGGGAGCGCGTCGCGCGGGTTGAGCGGGTCGAAGGCGATCGTCTCGTCCTGCGCGTTGGGCGTGCGAACCTGCCAGAGCGGGCGCGGGCAGGCGCCGCGCCACTGGCGCCGCAGAATGCCGCCCAGCCGCCCATTGGCGCCGAGGATGAGAACCCGGGGCGTCGTCAAAGCGACTGGAGCGTGCGCCCTGTGCCGACCGTATCGCGGAAAACGCCGAAGATGCGTTGGACTGTTGTGATGAAAGCCTGCGTCGCGACGACGATATCGCCATCTTGCAACAGGAATTCATCGGCATCGAACATGCCTTCGGCGCTGGTCAGATCGAAGCTGAAGACCACGCGGTCTCTGAACGGCCCCTCCGGCTGTGTCTGCACAGGTTTGTCGTATTTCCGCAGCACCAACAAGCCCTTGGGATCGGCGCGTGTGTCGGTCAACCCGCCCATGAGCGACAGCCCGTGCAGCGCGCTGACCTTTTCCCCGTCGAAGGTGATGACATCTTCGCGCCCGGCGGCACCAAGCGCTTTGAAGCTGCGCGTATCCGAAGAGATCAAGATGCGATCGCCACCTTGGAGCGCAGGGTCATGTGCGGGACGGTCCAGCACAAAGTCGAGGGGACGGCGAAAGACCGAACTGCCGCGCGTGATCTGGACTTGCGGGTTGCTCAGTGAGCCATCGACGCCGCCTGCAGCCGCGATCAGGCTGGTCAGGGGCATATTGCGCTCATCGAGCGAAAAAGTGCCGGGGTTGCGCACGCCACCGACCATTTCGACAGAGTTGCGTCGCCCTCTGCTCACGTCCAGCTGCACCTGCGCCGAGGCGCTGATCGCTGTGAGCTCTTCCTGCAAGGTCGCGCGTGCCGCATCCGGGGTCAGCCCGCCGACATGAACGCGGTCAATATATGGCAATGTGACATGGCCAGAGGCGGTGACGACCACATTCGCAACATCTGCGAAAGGGGCGTTCCGGCCGGACAGGAGCGAGGTCTCCTCGGCATCCCAGATGCGCAGATCGAGCGTGTCGCCCGGTGCGATGCGCTGATCCGTGGGGACTGCGCCACCTGAGGGCCAGCCTGTGCGCCGCTCTCGGGTGGGGCTGCCCCAATGCGGATAGAAACTCAGACGGTCCCGTGTCACGATTTCGAGAAGGAATCCTGCGTCTTCGTCATCAGCACCTCTGATGACTTCCCGCCGAGAGGGGGCTCCTCGCGCCACCTCGCATCCACTCACTGCAAATGCGGTTCCCGTCATCAGGAACGCGCGTCTGGATAATTTGTCCACTTCACCACCTTTTCGTCGCAACTTCCGTGCGCTTGAGCGGCTTGTCCTACGTCAGCTAGTCCGCGTCAATTGCATCTGTTTGTTTTGGGCGGCTATTGTGTCCTGTGTTGCACGAGATTGTGGTAAATTCAGGAATAATTATTAACGTGCGTTCACAATTGTTACCCTGGCCCGTTTATTAGGCCCTGCGGAAACGGCGCCGGGTCAGACGGGCGGAGCGAATCGGCAAGCGAGCCCTCAGCAGTGTTTTGCGCCCGTTGCGCCTATGCGTGGCTTTGGCGCATATGGGGGCATGCGACTGCCGATTGACGACATTCTGCCAGAGCTGACGACCACGCTTGCGCGCGCGGGGCGCGTGGTGCTGCAAGCCCCGCCCGGTGCGGGCAAGACGACGCGGGTGCCGCTTGCGCTTCTGGATCAGATCGACGGCCGGATCGTCATGCTGGAGCCGCGCCGTCTGGCGGCGCGCGCGGCTGCCGAGCAGATGGCCCGGCTCCTGGGCGAAGAGGTGGGCGCGCGGGTGGGCTACCGGATGCGCAGGGAGGCGGCAGTGTCCAGCGCCACCCGGATCGAGGTCGTGACCGAAGGCATCCTCACGCGCCAGATGCAGGCCGATCCGAGCCTTGAGGGCGTCGGCGCGGTGATCTTCGATGAGTTCCATGAGCGCTCGCTCAATGCCGATCTGGGCCTCGCGCTGGTCTGGGAGGCGCGCGCGGCGCTGCGCCCTGATCTCGCGCTGGTCGTCATGTCGGCCACGCTTGACGCAGGCCCCGTCGCGGCCCTGCTCGATGATGCGCCGATCCTGACGGCGGAGGGGCGCAGCTTCCCGGTGGAGACCCGCTGGCTGCCCCAGCCCCGCGCCAAAGGTCTGCGGTTCGAGGCTGCCGCCGCCGCGCTGGTGGAGCAGGCGGTGGCCGAAGTCGAGGGCTCCGTCCTTGTCTTCCTGCCCGGCGAAGGCGAGATCCGGCGCGTCGCTGCTGCGCTGGCGGGGCGCGTGGGCGCGGCAGAGCTGCATCCGCTTTATGGCGCGCTGCCGCTTGCGGCGCAGCGCGCAGCGATTGCGCCTGCATCCGCAACGCGCAAGATCGTGCTGGCCACTGCGATTGCGGAAACCTCGCTGACGATCGAGGGCATCCGCGTCGTCGTCGATTGCGGGCTGGCGCGGCGGGCGCGGTTTGACCCCGGCACAGGCATGGCGCGGCTGGTCACCGAGCGCGTCACCCGCGCCGAGGCCGAACAGCGCCGGGGCCGGGCGGGCCGCGTGTCGGAAGGCGTCTGCTACCGGATGTGGGCGCGGGCGGAGGAAGGCGCGCTCGCGGCCTTCGCGCCGCCCGAGATGCTGCGCGCCGATCTCGCCGGGCTGGCGCTGGAACTGGCACTCTGGGGCGGGGCCGATGATCTGCGCTTCCTCACGCCCCCGCCCGAGGGCGCGCTGGCCGCTGCGCGCAGCTTGCTCGGCGGCCTCGGTGCGCTCGACAGGGCCGGGCGGATCACGGCGCATGGGCGCGCGATGGCGGCGCTGCCCCTGCATCCGCGTCTGGCGCATATGCTGCTCACGGCAGGGCGCGCGAGTGCGGATCTGGCGGCGCTCTTGTCGGAGCGCGATCTGCTCAGGGGCGCGCCGGTCGATCTGGGTTTGCGGCTGGCCGCCCTGCGCGATCCGCGTGGCGCGGCCCATGCAGTGCAGCCTGCGGCGCTCGACCGCGTGCGGCAGGAAGCCAGGCGCCTGCGCCGACTGGCCGGGGCGGGGCCGGAGGATCTGAGCATGGGCCAGATGGCCGCGCTCGCCTATCCTGACCGCGTGGGGTTGCGGCGCAAGGGTGATGCGCCGCGCTATGTGCTCTCGGGCGGCAAGGGCGCAGTGCTGC
>PXDM01000050.1 GCA_003565055.1 Paracoccaceae bacterium | reverse complement strand
GGTCTTCTGCTATACCCTGCAGGTCGGCATACGCCCTGTCTGTTAACCCGAGCCCACGAAGTTGAAGACTCAGCAGAGATACGTCTCTTTCTGTGTGGTGGTCCTTCGAGAGTGCGTTGGAAACCGCCTGACGCCCTCTGGACGGGATCATGTTCCTAATACGGAGGGGCACATAACGCTGGTAATATGGGATCAATGCATTGCCTGCCCTGCTGAACTGGCCGGTGCCCAGCCACTTGAGGAGCGTGAATGCACGGCGCGCATTCCGCACCACCCATCGGTGTCCGCTCAGTTGCTGTTTGCCGAGAATCATAGAGCCCCTGCCGTTGCCGCCGAGGTCAACGCAGCAGTATGCCGAGATATCGAGCCTAATGTCAACTTCTCATGTCTTGCCAATCGGTAGGCGCTTGACTCGAGACGGCAACACAGCGCTTTCTTCACAGAGTGTTCGCTTTACAGGCTGTTGGTGGTGCTAGAAGTGGTTAGACCGCCTGCGCTTCCTGAGTTCCCTGAGGCACAGGCGAACCAGGCGGTATGGGAATAGAACAGTGTTGCGGCCGGGCCAGCGTACTGCCTGAACCAGAATCTGCCCCAGTTGGAGTGAGAAAGAGTTCACAAGCGCCTCCAGTTCGCTATCAACCTTCTTCCGCTCGGCTAGAGATCGCTCTGCAACCGGACACTCTGATTTGCACTGGGCCCGTCGCAACAGAACTCTGAAGTAGTCGAGCTCCAAGTCGAAAATGGGGTAGCGTTCCAGTTTTTCCCTGAATCGGTTGTAGAACTCCCTATCGAGTGGTACACGGCGGAGTTCCTCATGTTCCACTTGGAGGTTCAGAATCCTGAAGTATTCTCTGTATTGGCTGTATGTCAGTTTGTTTAGACGTGCTGGGGTCATGCTTGTCCCTGTGTGTTTCGTGTAATACTCTGAGAACACTTCGTCTTCGAAGAGCAGGTGCGAGAAGGGGAAGAAGATCTCCCTGTATCTATGCGAAGCAGTCGGAGAACGATATAGGTTGGCAACTATGTACATCAAACCGGACTCGTTCAGAACCTTACAGCACTCTCTTAACAGCGTGAAAGGGTGTATAATGTGCTCCCAAGTCGCGAAAGAGACTACCCAGTCAAAGCTCGCCGCGGCAAAAGGGTTTCCACTAGTCAGATCCACAACCATGTACTCGAGATCGGGCGACGTGGTCTTCAGCAGTTCCCACTCGGTGGCTCTCTTAATGTCAGTGCCGATCACGGAGCAGCTGTAGTCGCTGGCTAAGACGCAGGACAGGTATCCGAGGCCACACCCCACTTCGAGAACACTTTCGTTCTCCGGCGATTTCACCTTCTCCAATCTGGCGACGTGGGAGCGGGCCAATGCAAACTGCGAGTCTGGGTCATACTGCACAAATGAACTCTTGAGCGGCTTACACCTGTACTCGTCATTGAGTTCTTGAAAGAGTTCTATGTCATATCTCATCTCATGCTCCTGTGTACATGATCTAGCGCTGCGGATGGGGGACAGCAGGTGTTCGGTCTGCGTTCCTCCCTCTCGGGCGGGAACACGGACCCAAGCCGAGGCATCGTGGCGCATAGCCCTTGCGATAGGCAACGCTTTCCCACCAGCTGCAGCCAGAGAAAGCGAAGCTGAACTGGTTAGGCCTAGTCCTGCGAGACCTTGCCGTTGTCATAGAGGGTCAGTGTGCGCCGTCTCAGCCCGACAAGAATCGGATTCTCCGCCATGCTTCTAACGGCCCTCCGGATGCGTCGCCGCCCGTGAAGCCGTTCAAGGGTCCGCCATGCTGCCTTCATGAGAGCGATACGCTCAGCTTCGGCATAGCTTTTCGACTTGGCATGGAAGACAAAGGTATGCGTTGCGATGACAGGGCTGAACCCGGCATCGGCAGCGCGGAAGCAGTAGTCGTTCTCTTCCCCATAGCCTCTGGGGAAGCTGTCTTCGTCAAAGAACCCCACCCTATCTATGACCTCACGGGTCACGCCGAAGCAGAATCCGTGTATGAGTGGAACGCGGGGTAGCACGCCGGCCGTCGTCCATTGTTCACAATAGCGGTTCATATCTTCAGCGGTTACCCCGGGCGGCAACTCGTTGATCGCCGTCTGGTTGCTGGTACGCCGGTACTCAGGGACTGACTGATAGCTGGCGGCATTCGACATCGGGCCGACAAGCCCGGCACCATGGGTGGAGAACAGCGCATCGGCCATCTTCTCCGCCCAACCGTCGGTTACAATGGTGTCGCTGTTGAGAAGTATCACAAGCTCGCCTGTGGAAGCTGCCAGTCCCTGGTTGGCGGCTCTGCAATAACCCCGCGCCTGCTCGTTGCGATGCAACTCTATCCAGGAAGCGCTGCTCGCAAATTCATCGAGGTATCCGGCGGTGGGCCGGTCCGAACCATCGTCGATGATGATAAGCCTCTGCCGGTCGATGCTACGAAGGCGGCGGATGGAGTCCAGGCAGAGCTTAACGTCGTCCAGAGCATTGTGAACGCTCACGACGATGTCGATGCGGCGGTGCGCCTGAGCAGCGATGCACTCCTCCCTGACCCCCGCATACGAGGGCCCTGCATAGGGGTCTAGAACGGGTACGCCAAGCGCCTCAAGCAGCTCTCGCGCCGGGCCTTCACCGGCATCATGCCGCACAAACCCAAATGCCGGATGGTTACGGACGCTGTTAGGATGCTCCGTAAGCCGGCGCCATGCGAGAGCATTCTGCGCGAGCGCATAGTTCAGGCTGATCTGGTCACGCCTGCTGTAGCGTTCGATTTCGCTCCACCAGGTGTCAAACAACGGTCTGAGACGATCATCACGCAGGTTGAACATCATAAGGTTGCTTTCAATGAGGTCGTCATGATCAAGAGCCATGGCATGGTAACGGGCTACCTGCTCCCGCATCGTTGTAGGGTCATCCTTGCCCCGCAAGATGCAGGCTTCGAGTTCCTCGTACACAGACTTTCTTTGGGGATGGGGGACGGCGGCGACTGCTCTGGCCGAAGCTAAGAACTGCTCCACAAGAGGATATATATCCCCCAGGACCATGATGTTCGAGTCGATCCAGACGGCGATGTCGTATTCACTGAGCAACAGGTGGGGATGGGTCTTCACATAGCGAGCCATACGGGTTGGGTCCTCGTCGAAGTGAGTCATCGGCCGTATCTGCCACACACCCGTGTCCCGTACCGGCGAATCCGTGAACAGTACGTAGTCGAAGCGGGGGTCAATCTTCTCCGGTAGCTTGATGGAGTCATAGCCACGTGAAATCGCCGTGTAGATCGCAACGGGTGCCTGGGCCTTGGCCCGCGGGTCAGCCGAGGAGCGGCCTGCAACGTAGTCGGCGATCTCGCGCTTGTAGCAGTCAATCTGAGACAGGCGACGAGCGACGCTCAGATTCAACCTTGCCTGACCGCGGACGGCTTCCTTGTTAGGAAAGGCATCCAGCACGGCCTCCCACCGCGTTATCGCCTGCAACCAATCCTGTGATCTGAAAGCGGCTTCCGCCTCGGCAATGACTGCTCTCTTAGAGTCCGTGACATTCGGTTGCGGAACAATGGCGTCCCGTACGAGCCGCTGGTTCAAGGCGGCACGCACTCTGGACGGGATCATGTTCCTCATACGGAGGGGAACATAGCGCTGGTAATATGGGATCAAGGCAGCGCCTGCTCTGCTGAACTGGCCGGTGGCCAGCCAGCCGAGCAGTGTGAATGCGCGGCGTGTGTTGCGCAGCACCCATCTGGCGCCGCCATAGGCGCTGCGTAGTGGGCCCGTTATGCGCCACGAATAGGACGAGTAGACGGCCGAGAGGCGACCTTCCAGCGTCGTGACCTGCTGTTTCAGTCCTGCCAGTTGGGCCTCCAGGTTCGCTACCCGGGATGTCTTCTCTTTGAGGCTTGTCTCAAGATGGGCGTAACGTGCCTCTAGATGGGCGTAACGTGCCTGGGACTTAGCTTGTTGCGCCCCGTACTTCCTTATGAGGTCTTCGGCGCGGGCTCTCTGTGCTCTTAGCCGTGAAGAGAGGTTCTTCACCTGACCTTCGACGGCCCTTGACTCTCGCGCTTCGGGGCACGGTTCCTCGGTTGTGGGCGCGGTACCGGGGACTTGCCCCGGCGGGCGTGAACGCGGCTGGCGGCCCGAGGTCTCACGTAATCTGCCGGGGGCCAGCCTGTAGACACGCAGTACACCGGGTTCGGGTAGCAGATCCTCTCTGGGCCGATCACGATTCTCGGGAAGGCTCTCCCAGCGTAGCAGAAAGCGGGAGGCAGAGTCGCGGGCCGGGCCTTCATCATGAGCCCAGTTGACCCGCATTCCTGGAATGGCCGATTCGGGTACGAGCAGGTCGGGAGGTACATGCAGTAGTCCGTCTGCATGGCCAGCGGGCTTCAGCGTGTCCTCGTCCAATACCAGCGTTCCGGCGCCATACACCGCATGCTGATAAGACTGGACCAGAAGCCCCTTGTCGTCAGTCTCAACGGGGCCAAACTGGACCTGGAAAACGATGCTGCCTCCTTCATCGAAATCCCATCTGTGGTCCCAATCAGTTGTTCGGTAGATCGCCCACCCCCCCGACTCGCGGCGCGCCTGGTACAACTGCGTGTTCCCGTACTCATCAAACTTGTGGTACGTGATGATCGGGCGGCCACTCGTGTCGAATCCGATGAGGTGATTGTTGTTAATGATCCCGGCACCCTGCTCCACGGGATCGACTATCTCGGAGCTGTTAACCGTGATCGGCAGGCTCAGCGGAGTTCCGGCGCTATCCTGCCATATCCGCAGGTCCGGACTTCGTGCATAGCAGAGGGAGTGGTTGGTGGCGGCATCCGGGGCATCGCGCCACACCCAGCACAGGTGAAAATAGCCGTCCGGCCCCCTGACCGGTCGCTGTAGATAGGCGCTCATGATGCCTTCGCCATCGGTGAACGGAGTGTCGTGAAGCCGTTGCCAGGTCCGGTTCTCATGGTCGTAGATGTTGTAGATCTGGTTGCCCGCCCCGCTGCTACCGTGTCGATAGCTGAATACCAGTGCCCCTCCGTTGTCATGGAGGAACTGAGGATAGGTCACCCGATGCTCGTCTGTGCCTGTCATACGGTTGACCCGCACGAGGGTTGTCACATCATGAGGCATGGTGCTCCTGAAGTAACAGAGAGGCGAACAGTGCATGTTGCCACTGACATGAACGTAACCCGCGGGGTCCAGCGCCAGTGTTACGTAATTGTGGCTGTCCCAGCCCAACCGCTCAGGCAGGGTGATTCGTGTCCATTCCGTAGACCCAAGTCTGCGGGCCGCTACGCACATGTTACGATCGGCATTGTAGTAGGCAACAAACTGGTGGCTATCGGTTGTGTAGAGTCCAAAGCTGCCGAGCCGGGCCCCGACTCCCACGGCCAACTCAGCAGGAACGGTATCAACCTCCTGAACCTCTTCGATCGTGGGGGGTACGATCTCGTGATTGATGGCTTTACTCCTTAGCTCAGAAAGATTTCCTGCCT
>PXDM01000277.1 GCA_003565055.1 Paracoccaceae bacterium | reverse complement strand
GTGGCGACGATGGCGATTGTCGTGGCCTCGCGCGCGAGCTTCGTCACGGGCACAGGATCGGCCACCCCCATGCCCAGCCCCCCGAACTCGCATCCCTGTTCGAAAGGGCTCGCCCAGAATTCCGGCCCCTGCCCCATCGTCACACAGCCAACCGGATTGACCGCGACGGCCGCCCCGACTGTCACCCCGCTCCCGAGCACCCATGAGGCCGAGCCGAACCCTCCTTTGAGCCGCGCGGTCGTCGCCCCGAAGCCCGCGCCGACACTGCCCAGCGCGACGTCACGCGACGCAGCCTCCAGCGCCGTGCGACCCAGAGCCGCATAGGGGTTGTGCTCCCAGGTCTTGTCCCCGCCATTCGTCAGATCGAACAGAATCGCTGCAGGCACAATCGGCACCCGCATCCCGGCCACGGCAAAACCGCGCCCCATCGCGCGCAGACCGTCGACGACGCCCGAGGCCGCATCAAGCCCGAAGGCCGACCCACCCGAGAGCACAAGCGCATCAACCTCCTGCACCAGCCGGTCCGGGGCCAGCAATTCCGTCTCGCGCGTGCCCGGCGCCCCGCCCATGACATGAACACCCGCGCGCATCGGCGCATCCGCGACGAGCACGCTGACTCCGCTGCGCAAGCGCGCATCCGCTGCATGACCGACCCGCAGCCCCGCGACATCAGTGATCAGATTGCGCGGTCCCGGTGCTTCTGTCATCCGCGCCCGCCATCTTCGGTCCAGTAATCAAGAAGATCGCGCGCGGTCGCATTGGGCAGCCCCAGAACCGACAGATGATGCACTTGCGCAGCAATCAGAGCGGCCTGTTTCCAGACCTGCTGCGCATGTTGACCGCTTTTGCCGTTATCACCCAAAAACCCCTCTACGCCCTGCGCCGCGAGCGCCATGGCGAGCACCAGTTCCAGCGCGGGCGCATCCGGCCATCCCCGCGCCAGATCTTCGGGCAACTCAGCGATGCTCGCATCGGTTCTGCAAATCGCCTCGGCAACCCGGTAGGTCATCTGATCAATCCGCGCATCTGACATCAGATCACCGCCCGAGGGCCGATGAACAGTCCACACATCGCTCGTTCACCCCATTGCGGTCAGAAGTATCCGACCCACCCGTCCCGATTTATGCGGTCGCGCGGGGCAACACGCAAGCACCGTGCGATAACTTCGCGGATTCTGTCCCGAATTTTGCCGAATCGAATTGTGTCCCGTCGCTCAAGATGGGAAAACACAGGTTAAAACACGCGACGAGGGTCTGAGCGGCACGCATCCGACCCCAAGAACAGGAAGGAGCCCGACCCCCAGATGGCGGATCATTCGGACCCCAACGCCCCGTGGAAAACCCTGTCCGGCATCGGCACCTCTGCCGTGACGGCTGCGCTTTTCCTGTTTTTCCTCCAATATCTTCCGACGGTCGCTGCGGGCGACCCGGTGCGCTGGGTCATCCCCTGGATCCCCTCGCTGGATGTCAATCTGACATTCTGGATCGACGGGCTGAGCCTGATGTTCGCGCTCCTGATCACCGGAATTGGCGCGATGGTGATGCTCTATGCTGCGAAATATCTCGCCGGGCATCCGCAATATGACCGTTTCGCGCTCTATCTGTTCAGCTTCATGCTCTCGATGCTGGGGCTGGTGCTGGCCGATAACCTGATCGCGCTTTTTGTCTTCTGGGAACTCACGACTTTCACCTCCTATCTGCTGATCGGCTTCACGCATACCGACCCGAAGTCGCGCCGCAATGCGCTTCAGGCGCTGCTTCTGACCGCGACCGGGGGGCTCGCGCTGCTTGCGGGCTTCATCCTGATGGGGGTCTCGCAAGGCAGTTTCGAGTTATCCGAGCTAATGGCTGGAGGCAGTCTTGTCGGGCAGGAATATTACACGCTGATCCTGTTTCTGGTTCTGGCGGGCGCATTCACCAAATCGGCGCAAGTGCCGTTCCACTTCTGGTTGCCCAACGCCATGGCCGCGCCGACGCCTGTTTCGGCCTATCTGCATTCCGCAACCATGGTGAAGGCCGGGGTCTATCTGCTCGCGCGCACGCATCCTGCGCTGTCAGGGAGTGATCTGTGGATCTGGATCCTGTCGATCTTCGGGGCGGTCACTGCCGTTTTCGCCTCCTTCATGGCGTTGCGTCAGACGGATCTGAAACAGACGCTGGCCTATACGACGCTGATGGCGCTTGGCACGCTGGTCATGTTCCTCGCCGGATCGACCGGCTATGCAATCACTGCCGCCATGACCTTCCTGCTGGTGCATTCGCTCTACAAGGCCGGGCTCTTCCTGACCATCGGGATCATCGACCACGCCACGGGCACGCGCGATGCGAACCTGCTGGGCGGGCTGAAAGCCGCGATGCCCATCACGGCGATGGCGGCGGCCGCGGCTGGTCTGGCCATGGCGGGCATCCCGCCCTTCCTGGGCTTCATCGCCAAGGAAGTCGCCTATGCGGGTGCGTTGGAGATGCATCTGATGCTCTTCGTCCTGCCCATGGCGCTCATTGCCTTCGCGCTGATGTTCGCAGTCGCGGGCATCGTCGCCTACAAACCCTTCTACGGCCCGCAAGGTGAGTTGCCCCACGAGCCCCATGAAGGGCCGTGGCCGATGCTCCTTGGCCCCGTCGTGCTGGGCGTTCTGGGGCTGGCTTTCGGGCTTTTGCCGGGTGTGGCCGCCTATTACATCATCGAGCCTGCAGTAGCCGCCGTCATGGGCGCGCCCGATGTCGGCGGACGGGTCAAGCTCTGGGCCGGGTTCAACCTGCCACTTCTGCTGAGCCTGATCACCTTCGCGCTGGGCTTCCTGATCTACGCCAAGCATCAGAGCCTGCGCGCGCGCCTTGCGCAGATCGAGCTTCGCGCGCCCGATCTCGATGCGCGCTGGGATGATTTCCTCGACCTGTTCGTGCGCTTTGCCAAGGGCCAAACGCGGCTCATCCAGACTGGCGTGCTGCGGCAATATATGTTCGCGACATTTGCTGTCTTCGCGCTGACAGTGCTGATCACGCTTATCACGCGCGCAGCGGGCGGCCCGAGCCTGAATTTCGCCGGGTTGAACTTCATGGAATGGGGCATCGCGCTTCTGATCCTTGTCGGCACAGTGCTGGTCGTGCTGACCTCCTCGCGCATCACAGCGCTTGTGGCGCTGGGCACTGTGGGGATCGGGGTCGCGCTGATCTTCATCACCTATTCGGCCCCCGATGTGGCGATCACACAGCTCCTTGTGGAATTGCTGGTCGTGGTGTTGTTGGCGCTGGCCCTGCTGAAAATGCCGCATCTCGACCCGTCCGGCGTGCAGAAACACAGCTTCCCGAATGCGGTTCTGGCCATTGCGGTCGGGGCGCTGACCACCTGGGTGCTGTTGCTGGTCGTCGATCAGCCCTTTGACCGCCGCCTGACCGAATTCTTCGAGGGCGCAAGCTGGACCGAGGCTTTCGGGCGCAACATCGTCAATGTGATCCTCGTCGATTTCCGCACGCTCGACACATTCGGCGAAATCGCCGTGGTGCTGATCGCAGCGCTGGGAGCTTTCGTGCTCCTCAAGGGCATGCGCGCGACGAAAGAGGAGGAAAAGAAATGAACTCCATCATTTTCACGGCCGGCGCGCGGCTTCTGGTGGCGCTGGTCTTCGTCTTCTCGCTTTTCATGCTGTTGCGCGGGCACCATCTGCCGGGCGGGGGCTTCATCGGTGGGCTGTTGGGGGCCGTGGCCTTCATCATTTATTCGCTGGCCTGTGGCCCGGAAGAAACCCGCAGCGCGCTGCGCGTCTCGCCCGAAATCATCGCGGTGATCGGCCTCGGCATCGCGCTTCTGGCGGGGCTGTTTTCCTTCTTCATGGGCGATCCGTTCTTCACCGGCCAATGGTACTGGGTGGGCGGCGACAGCTATGAGACATCCGCGTTCTCGATCAACACCGTGCTGGTCTTCGATATCGGCGTTTATCTGGTGGTTCTGGGCGGCATCCTGTCGCTGACATTCGCTTTCGAGGAGGAGACCTGAGATGGAAAGCCTCACTGCTCTCATCATCGGCGCACTGACAGCGGCTTCGGTCTACATGATGCTGACGCGCAATTTCATGCGCTTTCTGTTCGGACTGGTGCTGCTGTCCAACGCCGTCAATCTGACGATTTTCGCCTCTGGCCGCATGACCAAGGGCGCGCCCGCACTGGTGCCCTATGGCGCTGATACACCGCTGGGCGCGGTCGGCAATGCACTGCCGCAAGCGCTGGTGCTGACGGCAATCGTGATCGGTTTCGGGCTTCTGGCCTTCGCGCTCGCCCTCGCCTTCGAGGGCTTCCGCCGCACTGGCACAGTCGACACCGATGAGCTTCGCTACGCTGAACCCAAGGAGGACGCCCCGAAATGAGTTGGGTTCTTGTCATGCCCATCGCCGTGCCCTTCGCCACGGCGGTGGTTGCCTATCTTGCGCGCAATTATCCGGCAGGGCGCTGGATCTCGGTCGCGGGCTCCGCCCTGTCGCTGATCGTCTCGGCGCTGTTGATGATCGCAGTGCTCGATCAGGGGGTAATCGCCGCGCAGATGTCGAACTGGTCGGCCCCGTTCGGGATCACGCTGGTCGCCGATTACCTGAGCGCTGTCATGGTCGTCATCACTGCGATCACCGGCCTTGCGACGGCGATCTATGCTTTGGGCGAAATCCCCGAATCCACGGAACGGCTGGGCTTCCACGCGCTTTTCCAGACGCTCATCGCGGGCGTCACGGGCGCATTCCTGACGGGCGACCTGTTCAACCTCTATGTCTGGTTCGAGGTGATGCTGATTGCATCTTTCTCGCTTCTGGTGATCGGTGGCGGCAAGGAACGGCTGGATGCGGGCATCAAATATGTGGCGCTCAACCTTGTCTCGACGCTCGTGTTCCTGTCGGGGATCGGCCTTCTATACGGCGTCACCGGCACGCTGAACATGGCCGATCTGCGCGGCGCTGTGGCGGCGGCGGAGAATCAGGGCCTGATCACTGTGATTGCCATGATGTTCATGGTGGGATTCGGGGTGAAAGCCGCTGTCTTCCCGCTGTTTTTCTGGCTGCCTGCGAGCTATCACACGCCCTATTTCGCGATCTCGGCTGTCTTTGCAGGACTTCTGACCAAAGTGGGGGTCTATGCGCTGATGCGGATGTTCACGCTCGTCTTCGTGGGCGATGTGGGCTTCACGCATGAAATCCTGATCTGGGTCTCGCTTCTGACGATGTTCACGGGCGTCATCGGGGCGGCCGCGCAGATGGATTTCCGCAAGATCCTGAGCTTCCACATCATCAGCCAGATCGGCTACATGACGCTTGGGCTTGCGCTCTACACGCCGCTCGCGCTGATGGGGGGCGTCTTCTATCTGGTGCACCATATCATCGTGAAAGCGAACCTCTTCTTCGTGGCAGGGCTTGCGCAGCAATATGCAGGCAGCACGGATCTGAACCGCATCGGGGGGCTCTACAAATCCGCGCCGCTGCTGGCCGCGCTGTTCATCATCCCGGCGTTTTCGCTGGCAGGCTTCCCGCCGCT
>PXDM01000121.1 GCA_003565055.1 Paracoccaceae bacterium | reverse complement strand
GTGGTCTTGCCAGCGTCGATATGCGCCATGATCCCGAAATTCCGGTAGCGGTCGAGAGGGTATTCGCGTGCCATGGTAATTGGTCCTCAGGCTTGCAGTGTGTCTTACCAGCGATAGTGGCTGAATGCCTTATTGGCATCGGCCATCTTGTGGGTGTCTTCCCGCTTCTTCACGGCTGCGCCGCGCGAGTTGACCGCATCCACCAGCTCACCGGCCAGACGCTCTTCCATCGTGTTTTCGTTACGCGTGCGCGCAGCCTTGATCAGCCAGCGGATTGCCAGCGCTTCACGGCGCGACGGGCGCACTTCGACGGGCACCTGATAGGTGGCACCACCGACGCGGCGCGACCGCACTTCGACAGAGGGTTTGATATTGTCGAGCGCTTCATGGAACACTTCGATAGGCGCGCGCTTCAGCTTGCCTTCGACCCGGTCCATGGCGTTGTAGACAATCGATTCCGCGACCGACTTCTTGCCGTCGATCATCAGGTTGTTCATGAATTTCGACAGCACCATATCGCCAAACTTGGCGTCGGGCAGGATTTCGCGCTTTTCAGCTGCGTGACGACGAGACATCTGAGGCTCTCCTTACTTCGGACGCTTCGCGCCGTATTTCGAACGACGCTGCTTACGGTCCTTGACGCCCTGGGTATCCAGAACACCGCGCAGAATGTGGTAACGCACGCCCGGAAGGTCTTTCACCCGGCCCCCGCGGATCAGCACCACCGAGTGCTCCTGCAGGTTGTGCTTTTCACCGGGGATGTAGCTGATGACCTCATAGCCATTGGTCAGGCGCACCTTGGCGACTTTCCGCATGGCCGAGTTCGGCTTCTTCGGCGTAGTTGTATAAACGCGCGTGCACACGCCGCGCTTCTGGGGGCACTGCTCCAGATGCTGCGACTTGGAGCGCTTGACTTTCGGCTGCCGCGGCTTGCGGATCAGCTGTTGAATCGTTGGCATTCCGGTTCTTCCCGTTTCAACCCGTTGACACCGGCGCTTGCGCGCCTCTCTCAGATGCGCCCGGCCCGTTGCCGCACAGAACGCACAAAACCGCTTGCGTCCCGGTTCGGGGCGCCGCGGTGGAATTCCAGAGGATCGGGGCAGCTTGGCCCGGATCATGACCACTTCAATTTTGAAACCCACACGCCCGCGCACAAGACGCCAGCCCTCGGGATGGGTGGCGTATAGGGGGAGTCGGGGGGGATGTCAACAGCCCCCTTGGCTCAGGCACGCAGGTCCAGCAATGCCTTTTGCGTGAAGGGAAAATGCGCCTCCAGAAGCCGGTCGAGCGTCGCGCTGTCATAGTCCGTGCGTGCGCCCGTGACCAGTGCCGCCGAGTCGTTGTCGCGGTGCACGGTGCGGATGAAAGCGGGGGTCAGCGCTTCGGTGTAGCAATTCCAGCGCGTATGCACGCGCCGGTGATCGGTCGAGAAGATCGTGGGCCGCGCCCCCACCGGCGCGATCATCCCCATCCCGATGCCCAGCGGCAATTTCTCGACCACACCATAGAGACTATTTCCGGCCTCCGAGAGTTCGAGAAAGAGCCCGTTATTGAAGCAGATCACCACCGGGGCGGCCTCTGGTCCCAAAGCCACCAGCGCAGGCCCGAGCGCCTTTTGCGCAGCCACGACCGAGCGTCCCATCGCGTCATCATCATCGAGCCGGACAGAAATGACATGCGTGGTCTCTGGCTTGCGGCAGGCTTCGATGGCGGCACGCGTGGACTTGTAATTGTTCTGCGGCGGCAAAGCCACGATCCGCGCATCCTGAAACGGCGCGAGAAGCTCTTCCAACCGGCGGCGGAAGGCAGGCGGGAAGTCCTCGCCGATCAGCACCGCCAGCGAGAAATCCATGTCGCTCTGCGCCAGAAGAGAGGGCAGGGTCAGCGCCGTGAAAAGATGGAAGCGGCGCTCCAGCCGGTCGGGCGCGTAGAGTGTCGCGCGAACCTGATCGAGCCCTTGCTGCGAGATCTTGAACCCGGCTTCGGCCACATAGGAAAAGCGGATCACGATGATGACCTGCGCGCGGATGGCTGGTGGCATCTGGCCCTCACTCCCTTCGGATTGCGCGAAGACTGCCCGAGCGAGACGCAAAAGAAAAGCCCCCGCAGCACGGGCGCGCTGCGGGGGCGTTCTTGATCACGAAAGGCGTTTAGTCGGACTTGCGGCCGAAGACCAGTTCCGCCTCCGAGAGATCCTCGGGCTCGGGCCCGGCCAGTGCGGCAGCCGCTTCAGCTTCCGCACGGCGCGCATCGAGCACCTTGCGGTCGCGTTCGGCCGCCACGGCGCGGACCTTGTTGACCACACCGCCCGTCCCCGCCGGGATCAGGCGCCCGACGATGACGTTTTCCTTCAGGCCCACAAGATGATCGCGTTTGCCCTGCACCGAAGCCTCGGTCAGCACGCGCGTCGTTTCCTGGAAGGACGCCGCCGAGATGAAGCTGCGGGTTTGCAGCGACGCCTTGGTGATCCCCAGAAGGATCGGCTCGCCCTTGGCAGGCTCCATCTTCTGCGCGATCGCCTTGGCATTCATCTCGTCGAACTCGGCCTTGTCGACATGCTCGCCTTTCAGCAGCGTGGTCTCACCACTGTCGAGGATCTCCCATTTCTGCAGCATCTGCCGCACGATCACCTCGATATGCTTGTCGTTGATCTTCACGCCCTGCAGGCGGTAGACGTCCTGCACTTCGTCGATCAGGTAGTTGGCCAGCGCCTCGATGCCCAGAATGCGCAGGATGTCATGAGGGGCGGGGTTGCCATCCATGATGTAATCGCCGCGCTGGACGAAATCGCCCTCCTGCACCGGGATGTGCTTGCCCTTCGGCACCAGATATTCGACCGGCTCCAGCGTGTCATCGGCAGGCTGGACACGGATGCGGCGCTTGTTCTTGTAATCTTTCTCGAAATGCACATAGCCGTCCATTTCGCAGATGATCGCGTGATCCTTGGGACGACGCGCCTCGAACAATTCCGCCACACGCGGCAGACCCCCGGTGATGTCCTTGGTCTTGGCCCCCTCGCGCGGGATCCGTGCCACGACATCCCCCGCCTGCACGTCCTGTCCGTCTTCGACCGACAGAATCGCATAGACCGACATCGGATAGGTCACTGGATTGCCCTGCTCATTGCGCACAGGCTCGCCGCTCTCGGGCTCCATCAGGATGATCTCGGGCTTGAGATCTCCGCCTTTGGGCACGGAGCGCCAATCCGTGACGATCTTCTGGGTCATGCCCGTCGCCTCATCGGTCTCATCACGCACCGACAGGCCCGCAATCAGGTCGACAAAGCGCACACGACCATTGGTCTCTGCGATGATCGGCAGCGTGTAGGGGTCCCACTCGAAGAGCTTCGCGCCGCGCTCGACCTGTTCGCCATCCGCCACGAAAAGCTTCGCACCATAGCCGGGCCTGAACGTCGCACGCTCGACATTGTTCTCGTCGATGATCACGACCTGCATGGACCGCCCCGTGACGATCAGCTCGCCACTGGAATTCGAGATCGTCTGCGGGTTGCGCAGCTCGATCCGGCCAGCGGCATTGGCCTCCTGGAAGGACTGGCTGCCACCCTGCGCGATGCCCCCGATATGGAAGGTACGCATGGTCAGCTGCGTGCCCGGCTCCCCGATGGACTGGGCCGCGATGATGCCGACGGCCTCGCCCTTGTTCACGAGCGAGCCGCGCGCCAAATCGCGCCCGTAGCACTTGGCGCAAACACCCTCTTCGGCCTCGCAAGTCAGCGGCGAGCGGATCTTGACACTCGCGATGCCGGCAGCTTCGACCATATCGGCCTCACGCTCGCCAATGAGCGTGTTGCGCGCCACCAGGATTTCGCCCGAGCCCGGATCCGTGACATCCTCGGCCGCCACACGGCCCAGAATGCGCTCGGACATGGAGGCCACGACCTCACCATCATTCACCGCCGCTTGCGCCGTGATGAACATGTCGGTGCCGCAATCATCCATGCGCACGATGCAATCCTGCGCCACATCGACCAGACGCCGCGTCAGATAGCCCGAGTTGGCCGTCTTGAGCGCCGTATCGGCCAGACCCTTCCGGGCGCCGTGCGTCGAGTTGAAGTATTCAAGAACGGTCAGACCTTCCTTGAAGTTCGAGATGATCGGCGTCTCGATGATCTCGCCCGAAGGCTTGGCCATCAGACCGCGCATCCCGCCGAGCTGCTTCATCTGCGCAGGCGAGCCCCGCGCACCGGAATGCGACATCATGTAGACCGAGTTCGGCTCCAGCTCGCGGCCTTCCTCGTCACGGCGCACGGCTGAAATCTCGCCCATCATGGCCGTCGCCACAGCGTCCGAACATTTCGACCAGGCATCGACAACCTTGTTGTATTTCTCGCCCTGCGTGATCAGACCGTCGAGATATTGCTGCTCGAATTCCTTGACCTGATCGCGCGTCTCGCCGACGAGCTCCCATTTGGCATCAGGAATGAGCATGTCATCCTTGCCGAAAGAGATCCCGGCGCGGAAGGCTTCCTTGAAGCCGAGGCTCATGATCTGGTCACAGAAAATCACCGATTCTTTCTGCCCGCAGAAGCGGTAGACCGTGTCGATGACGTTCTGCACGTCCTTCTTGCGCAACAGACGGTTCACCAGCTCAAACGGCGCCTTCGCGTTCATCGGCAGGAGCGCGCCCAGCCGCAAGCGGCCCGGCGTGGTCTCATAGCGCTTGAGCACTTCGGCCCCGTCCTCATCGATCTGCTTGATGCGGCACTGGATCTTGGCGTGCAGATGCACTTCCCCTGCGGCGAGCGCATGCTCCACCTCATCAATGGAGGAGAAGATCATGCCTTCCCCCGTCATGCCTTCGCGCATCATCGAGGTGTAATAGAGGCCAAGAACCATGTCCTGCGACGGCACGATGATCGGCGCGCCATTGGCCGGGCTGAGGACGTTATTCGTCGACATCATCAGCACGCGCGCTTCAAGCTGGGCTTCCAGCGAGAGCGGCACATGGACAGCCATCTGGTCGCCGTCGAAATCCGCGTTGAACGCCGCGCAGACCAGCGGATGCAGCTGGATGGCCTTGCCTTCGATCAACATCGGCTCGAACGCCTGAATGCCCAGACGGTGCAGCGTCGGCGCGCGGTTCAGCAGAACCGGATGCTCGCGGATCACCTCATCAAGGATGTCCCAGACTTCGGGACGCTCTTTCTCGACCAGTTTCTTGGCCTGCTTGACCGTCGAGGACAGGCCTTTCGCTTCGAGCCGCGAATAGATGAAGGGCTTGAACAGCTCCAGCGCCATCTTTTTGGGCAGACCGCATTGATGCAGTTTCAGCTCTGGCCCGGTCACGATCACGGAGCGGCCCGAGAAGTCGACGCGCTTGCCAAGCAGGTTCTGACGGAAGCGACCCTGCTTGCCCTTGAGCATATCCGAGAGCGATTTCAGCGGGCGCTTGTTGTTGCCCGTGATCACGCGACCGCGACGGCCATTGTCGAACAGCGCATCCACCGATTCCTGCAGCATCCGCTTTTCGTTGCGCACGATGATGTCGGGC
>PXDM01000136.1 GCA_003565055.1 Paracoccaceae bacterium | reverse complement strand
GCAATGGGCCTTGACCCCGGCCGAGCGCGATGTGGCCTTTTTCGTGCTCAAGGGATTTTCAACCTCGGAGATTGCCGCATTCCGCAACACTTCCGAGGGCACGGTCAAAGCGCAGAGCAATGCGATCTATCGCAAGGCCGGGGTGAGCGGGCGTGGGCAGTTGATGAGCATTTTCATTGATGATCTTCTGGCGGATGACTTGCGAGGCACATCAGGGCACGATGATCAGGCGGGGTCGAGCGCGTAGCTCTGCAAAATCTCCAACGGCACAATTTCCAAGGCGCGCAGATGCGTTGCCTGGAGCCGTAGCTTCGGGGCCACGCCTTCGTCATGGGCCTGCAGGAAGCGCCGCGCACAAAGGCACCATTGATCTCCGGGCTTCAAGCCCGGAAAGCTGAATTCCGGGCGCGGCGTTGACAGGTCATTGCCGAGATACTTGGAATAGGCCAGAAATTCCGCCGTCATCACGGCGCAAACCGTATGGCTGCCCTGATCTTGCGCGCAGGTGTCGCAATGCCCGTTGCGGAAAAAACCGGTCTTGGGGTCATGCGAACAGGCCTGTAGCGTGCCACCAAACACGTTGACCGATGGCTCCATCGGAATTGACATTTCGACCTCCTTGTAAAGCCCGGTTGACAGGTAAGCCGCTGCTTTCGGAAATCCAGCCCGTCAGATCTGCGGGGCCTGCCAATGGATCCAGCGCCCATGAAAATCCGCGCGGCCCAGCACCACACGCGCATCGCCGGGCCAGAGTTCGAGCACAATCGCGGCCCCCGGCCCGTCATCGTCGGCTTCCATTGACAGATGCGCGATGGGTTCATCTTCGCGCGCGCGCGCCCCCGCCCGAGCCAGCAGGGTGGCCCCGCGCGCTTGTTCCTGTGCGCTGAGATATTGCCACATGATTGTGTGGCTGATGAAATGAAGCGCCTGTGGGACGGGCTGGGCCAGTTGGGTTTCAAGCCAGTCAATGGCATGTGCCTGCTTGATCTGGGGGCGGTGTTCGGCCGCCAGATCAAGCGCATGTGCCATCTGATCGAGCCGCGCTGGCTGATCCGGCCAGAGATAGGAGAGCAGCCGAAGCCGATCTGCCTCGGGGTCGAGCGGATGGAGATCGACACCCGAGCGCCTGCGGATCAGCGGCGGTGCATGGGGCGGCAGGTCGCCGCGCCATTCCGGGGTGAGCACGATAGCGGCGTCCTCCGGGCCGTAGGTCTGGTCCCCGATCCGCAACGCATAGTGATCCCAGAGCAGGTTGAGCCCCGCTGCGCTACCCAGTTCGGACAGCACGAACGGCACATCAAGCGCTGCATTCAGCCAATGCGCCGCCGCGATATAGACGGCCGCACGACGGACCTCGTTGGTCTGCGGCGCGCGCTCCAGCGTGTCGAGGACCGCAGCGGAATTGAGCTTCAACGCGGCTTCGAGCACACGCCAAAGCTGGGCATCCTCGGTCGTGTCATGCGCTTTGTAGAGGCGCCCCAGAACAGGCGCCTGACCGCTGAGCACCAGATGATGCAGCGCAGCAGTGAGCCGTAGTCCGACCGCATCCGCTGCGATGCGATCCTCTGGCCAGCCGAGCAGGCGGTCCGCGACGACAGTGCCGGGCCGCAGCCCGTCGGCAAACAATCTGAGCAAACGGGCGGTGAAGGGGGAGCCCAGATCATCGCAAGCATCAGCTTGCAGGCGGGCATGGGTGCGAAAATTCATTTGAAACGATCCATCAGTTTTTGAAGCGCGCTGCGGGGGTCTTCAGGGGGCGGCGCAGCGGGACGCATGGCCGCGTCCTGCGCGGCCGGGGCCTTGGTTTTGGGCGTGCTGTCGCGTGCGGGCTGAAGCCTGAGGGCCACGGCATTCGCGAAACCAGCGCCATCGCCCGAGACAAGCGCCTGCGCTCCGTCCGCAATGCCGCGCATGAGATCATCGAGCCAGTCCTGATCCGCTTTGGCAAAATCCGACAGCACGTAGCCGGACACCTTGTCCTTGTGTCCGGGATGCCCGATGCCGAGACGGACCCGCGTATAGTCTGCGCCAAGATGCGCGTGGATCGAGCGCAGACCGTTATGGCCCGCATGCCCGCCCCCCTGCTTGAGCCGCATCTTACCGGGGGCGAGGTCCAGCTCGTCATGGAACACGATCAGATCCGCCGGGGCCAGTTTGTAAAAGCGCAGCGCCGCGCTGACGCTGTCACCGGACAGGTTCATGAAGGTGGCGGGTTTGAGCAAAAGCGCCTTCTCGGAACCGAGCTTGACCTCCGCAAGCTCGCCCTGAAATTTCGACCGCCAGGGTGATGCATCATGCGCACGGGCGATCGCATCAACGGCCATGAACCCGATATTGTGGCGATTGCCCGCGTATTTGAGCCCCGGATTGCCCAAGCCCGCCAGAAGTTTCATCCTGCGCCCCAGTGTTCTTATTGGACTGTAGCATAAAGAAGAGCCCGCAGGGTGAAAAGCACTTGCTTGCATCCGGGAAACTGGTGGCTAGACTGACGCAAACTGAACACAGGGAATGCAGATGTATCTGACAATCAATCGTTTTCGCGTGCGCCCCGGTCAGGAAACAGCGTTTGAGGAGATCTGGACCTCGCGCGAGAGCAAATTGCCCGAGCTCGATGGTTTTGTGGAGTTCCATTTGTTTCGCGGGGCAAGCGACGGCGAAGCGACTGTGTATCTGTCACATACTCTGTGGCGCGACAAAGCTGCCTTTGACGCCTGGGCCAAGTCGCAGAATTTCAGGGGCTCACACAAGGGGGTGCGCGCGCATGAGAGCATATATCTCGGCCCGCCGGAATTGGAATTCTACGATTCAATCCAGCGGATTACGGCGCAGGAATGAAAAAGGGGCACCCGAACGCCGGATGCCCCCAAGAATGTCACGCGCCGCCCAGGATTACGCCTCGGTCGCGCTCTCGGATTCGGACTCTTGATCGTCGTCATCAGCGGCTGCAAGGGCGCGGGGTGCCGCGATATTTGCAATGACGAAATCGCGGTCGATCGTCGGCTTGGTGCCCTTGGGCAGCGTGATCGCTGAAATGGTGATCGTGTCGCCGATGGCATAGTTTGCGAGATCGACCACCAGTTTCTCGGGGATCTCGCCTGCGAGCACGTTCAATTCGACTTCCGGGCGCACGACCGTCAAGGTGCCGCCGCGCTTCAGACCGACGCAGCTTTCACGATTGATGAATTCCACCGGAATGAAGAGATTGATCCGGCTGGTCCGGCGCAGGCGCATCAGGTCGACATGGGTCGGCAGACCGTTCACGACATCGCGCTGCACACCACGGCAGATCACGCGCACATCTTCCTGACCTTCAACCTTGAGGTTGAAAAGCGTCGAGAGGAAGCGGCCTGCTTTGAGTCTGGCCACAAGGTAGTTGTATTTGAAATTGAGCGGGAGCGGATCAGCCCCACCGCCATAGACAATTCCGGGTACGAGATGATCACGACGAGCTTGACGGGCGGCCCCCTTGCCTGTCCCCGTGCGTGTCTCGGCTACAAGATCCGGGATCTCACCAGCCATTTGATATTCCTTTTCACAAGTTGAGAGGCCCGCCTCCAAGGGTGCGGGCCGTGTGGAGATGGCGCTATAGGGGAGAATCGTGGGAAAGAAAAGGGGGCTTCCGCCCCCTCTTGGCGTAAACGCCAATTCACCCCCGAGGATATTTGGACAAAGATGAAATCACAGTAGGATCGTCGGGTCGCCAAAGCCTTGCGGGACATAGAGGTTGTGCGGCCCGAGATTGTGAATATCGGTCTCACCGCATAGTGCCATTGTGGTGTCGAGTTCCTTGTGGATGATCTCGAGTGCCTTTGTGACGCCCTTTTCTCCCATTGCGCCGAGCCCATAGGTGAAAGCGCGCCCGATATACGTGCCCTTCGCACCGAGCGCGAGCGCTTTGAGCGCGTCCTGACCCGTGCGGATGCCACTGTCGAGATGCACGTCGACCCGGTCCCCCACAGCATCAAGGATCGAGGGCAGCATGCGAATCGAGCTGACCGCGCCATCGAGTTGCCGCCCGCCATGGTTCGACACGACAATGGCATCGGCCCCGATATCAGCGGCGCGGCGGGCGTCTTCGGGCTCCATGATGCCCTTGATGATCACCTTGCCGCCCCACCAGTCCTTGAATTGCGCGATCCGGTTCCAGTCGAGCGCCGGATCGAAAGCCTCGGCCGTCCAGGTCGAGAGCGAGGAGGGGTCTGTCACGCCTTTGGCATGGCCCACGATATTGCCGAAGAAGCGTCGCTTCGTGCCGAGCATTTCGAGACCCCAAGGGATCTTGGTCATCATGTTGGCGATGGATTTCGCGGTCAGTTTGGGGGGCGCGGAGAGGCCGTTTTTCAGATCCTTGTGGCGCTGGCCCAGCACTTGCAGATCGACCGTGATCACGATGGCCGAGCAATTGGCGGCATGGGCGCGCTCGAAGAGGCGGCGCATGAAATCGTCATCTTTGAGCGTGTAGACCTGAAACCAGAACGGCTTTGTCGTATGGGCGGCCACGTCTTCAATCGAGCAGATGGACATGGTCGAAAGGGTGAAGGGGACACCGAATTTCTCGGCGGCTCTTGCGGCCTTGATCTCACCATCCGCCGCTTGCATTCCGGTCAAGCCAACGGGCGCCAAGGCGACGGGCATCGCCACATCCTGCCCGATCATCGTGCTTTTGGTGCTGCGACCGCTCATATCGACCGCCACGCGTTGCTTGAGGCGTATATGCTTGAAGTCGCTGATATTCTCGCGGAAGGTCTGCTCCGTCCAGCTGCCGGATTCCGCGTAATCGTAGAACATGCGCGGCGTACGGCGTTCATAGATGCGGCGCAGGTCCTCGATCGTGGTGATGACCGGCATGCTGTCCTCCCTGAGCAATTGGTAAGAAAACTTTACCGATATCGTGGGTGATTGCAAGGCCACGAGAAAGGGCTGGAGACCGCGGCATATGATTGACGCCCCAGCGGCTTTGTGATCACATCACCTCATGCCTGATACCCTGATCCGTCAATCCCCGGTGCTTGAAATTCCCGCCCATGATCGGGTCTATCGCGGGCTGCGGCTGCAAGTGATGCATGGCGAACTCGCACCGGGGCAGGCGCTGACCCTGCGCGGGATTGGCAAGCAATTCGGGGTGTCGATGACGCCCGCGCGCGAAGCGTTGCGGCGTCTGACGGCAGAGGGGGCGCTGACGCTCTCGGCCTCGGGGCGGGTGATGACGCCGGAGCTGAGCAATGACCGGATCGAGGAACTTGCGCAAATCCGCGCGCTGCTGGAGCCGGAACTGGGCAGCCGGGCGCTGCGGCGCGCGCATCTGGCGCTGATCGACCGGATGGAGGCAATCAACGAGGCCAATGCCCGCGCCATCCATCTGCAAGACCCCGTGGAGTATATCCGCACCAATCTGGAATTTCACCGCACGCTCTATTTGCGTGCGCGCAGCCCTGCAATGCTGGGGCTTCTGGAAACAGTCTGGCTGCAACTCGGCCCGACAATGCGCGCGCTCTACACGCGGCTGCGCCGGACAACCGCCCCCCCGCATCCCCG
>PXDM01000518.1 GCA_003565055.1 Paracoccaceae bacterium | reverse complement strand
CTCAGCCCCTGCGCGCTCAGTTTCTTGCGGATCGGATCGAGGATCACGGATTCCGCCCGCCCCACTTCTTCCTTGCGCCGCTTGTGGCGCTCGGCCACTTCCTCGGCGCTCAAAAAGGAATAGGGGGACCATTCCAGCACATGGGCCAGAATGATCGCGGCCCCCGCCGCCTTGGCCCGCTCAGCCCCGTAACTGAGCGCTCGTTCAGCGGTCTCACTGCCGTCATAGGCAATCAGGTAGATGTCTGCCATGTCCCTTCTCCTGTCAGCTTCTGTTTCCAAACCATACACATATCTCACGCATACGTGAGGAGTTTTTCAAATTATGAACGCGCTGTTAAGCTTTTCCGACATTTCTGCGAAATTTTCGGTCGCGCCGCGCCTTTGCACAGGGGCTTTCAGTCGGATCACCGTGCCGCACAGACAGGCGGCAGGGCTTGCTCCCAAAGGCGTGCTGACCTAAACCGGGGAGGACAAGCAAGAGCCAGAACCTATGACTGACAGTTCCGCCGCGCTCGATGCGCGGGCCAAATCCCGCAACATGAGCGCGCTGAAAGGGTTATGGCCCTTCATTCGCCCCTACCGTCTGCTCCTGGGCGTGGCGATCCTCGCGCTGGTGACAACCGCGGCCATCACGCTGACCTTGCCGCTCGCAGTGCGCCGCGTGGTCGACGGGTTCGAGGCACGCGAGATGGAACTGCTGAACCAGTATTTCGGCGGGGCTTTCGGCTTGGCCATGCTGCTCGCGCTGGGCACCGGGCTGCGCTATTACTTCGTCACGCGACTGGGCGAGCGTATCGTCGCTGATATCCGCAAGGCGCTGTTCTCGCGCGTCATCGACCGCTCACCTGCCTTCTACGAGCGCATCATGACCGGCGAGGTGCTCTCGCGGCTGACCACCGACACGACGCTCATCCAGTCGGTCATCGGCTCTTCCGTCTCCATCGCGCTGCGCAACGCGCTGATGCTGATCGGCGGGCTGATCCTGCTGGGGCTGACCTCGGCCAAGCTGATGGGCTTTGTGCTGCTGATGGTGCCTGCGATCATCGTGCCGATTGTGGTCATGGGACGCAAGCTGCGTCGGCTCAGCCGCGAAAATCAGGACTGGATTGCGGCATCCTCGGGCAATGCCTCGGAGGCGCTCAGCGCTGTGCAGACCGTGCAGGCCAACACCCATGAGGCCGCAAGCCGCGCGGCCTTTGACGCGGTGACCGAGACCAGCTTCGATGTCGCGCGCCGCCGCATCTTCACGCGCGCGCTGCTCACGGTGATCGTGATCTTCCTCGTTTTCGCAGGCATCCTCGGGACGCTCTGGGTGGGCGCGCGCGATGTATCCGCAGGCGTCATGTCCCCCGGCGAATTGGCGCAATTCGTGATCTACGCCGTGATTGTCGCGGGCTCCGTCGGTGCGCTGTCGGAAATCTGGTCGGAATTGCAGCGCGCTGCCGGTGCCACCGAGCGGCTGGTCGAATTGCTGCAGGCCACTGACGCCGTGCAAGACCCGGTCGCGCCACGCCCCCTGCCCCAGCCCACACGGGGCGCCGTCAGTTTCGAGGACGTGCATTTCCACTACCCTACCCGTCCCGGCCAGCAGGCGCTCGAAGGCGTCAGCCTGCAGGTCCGCGCGGGCGAGACCGTGGCGCTGGTCGGCCCCTCTGGCGCGGGCAAGACCACAATCCTGCAACTGCTGATGCGCTTTTATGATCCGCTCAAGGGAAGCGTCCGGATCGACGGGGTGGACCTGCGCGACATGACCCGCACGGAGTTCCGCAAGGCCCTCGCGCTGGTGCCGCAAGAGCCCGTGATTTTTGCCACTTCGGCGCTGGACAATATCCGCTTCGGTCGCCCCGATGCGCGCGATGACGAAGTGATCGCCGCCGCACGCGCTGCCAATGCGCATGCCTTCATCGAAAAACTGCCCGAGCGCTACAAGACCCAGCTTGGCGAACGTGGCGTGATGCTCTCGGGTGGTCAGCGTCAGCGCATCGCGCTCGCGCGCGCCATTCTGCGTGATGCACCGATTCTGCTGCTCGATGAGGCCACGAGCGCGCTCGATGCCGAATCCGAGGCCGCAGTGCAGCGCGCTGTCGATCACCTGTCGAAAGATCGCACGACCATCGTCATCGCGCATCGGCTCGCCACTGTGAAACAGGCTGACCGGATCGTGGTCTTTGATGACGGGCGCATTGTGGCCACAGGCACGCATGACGAACTCGTCGCCGAAAACGGGCTCTATGCCCGTCTCGCGCGGCTGCAATTCACCGCCGAGCGTGCTGCCTGAGCATTATTCGAAATGGTGCCGGATCCGGCGCACCATGCCCCAGACGCCGAGCACGACCAGCGGAGCGAGAATGGCCATCCCCACGCCCCTGGAAATGCCGAGGGGTTCCATTACCGCGGGCTGCGCCACATAGGCGACCAGATTGACTGCATAATAGCTGATCGCGACCACGGACAGCCCTTCGACCGTATTCTGCAGCCGCAACTGCATGTCGGCGCGCTTGTCCATACTCGCGAGCAATGCCTGATTTTGTGCTGAACGCTCCACATCGACCCGCGTGCCCAGAAGCTGGCCCGCGCGCATCGCCCGTTCGGCCATCTTGCTCAGCCGCGCTTCTGCCGATTTCACAGTGCGCATCGCCGGATCATAGCGCCGGGTCATGAATTCATGCAATGTCTGACGCCCGTTGAAACGCTCCTCGCGCAAGACCTCGATGCGCTGATGCACCAACGCCTCATATGCGCCTGTCGCCCCGAAGCGGAACGAGGTCTCGACCATCATGTTCTCAAGCTCCGACGAGATCGCGAGCAACGCGTCCAAGGTCTCGGCTGATTGCGATTCCGGCTCGGTCATGGCGCGGGTGAGGCGCGACAAGCGGTCATCCAGTTGGGTCATCTTGGGCGACAAGCCCCGCGAGCGCATCAGCCCCAGCATCGAAATGGTCTTGTAGGTTTCGATCTCGCAGAGCCGCTGGATGATCCGCCCGACGCGGCGTCCGCCTGTGCCACGCTTGACAAACACCGCCATGCGGATGTGACCGGCTTGATCTATGCGAAAATCGCTCGCAATAATCGCTGACTTGTCTATGACATAAGAGGCAGCCAGGCTCTCAGGCACAAACCAGTCGAGCAGCTTGTCGAGCATCACAGTGGAATCGTCCTGCATCTCTTCGATCTGGAACAGGATCGAGGTCAGCCGATTGCCTTGCGACTCGTTGAGCCAGTTTTCGGGAAAGACATCAAAGCTGGACGGATCAAAGACACGCGTCGCCTGAACCTGCTCATAGGCGGTGTAAGTGACGAATTCGGTATGGCTCTCCCATTTGACATGATGCCGCCCCAGATCCGCGGAATGATGCGTGGCACCGGGGGCCGGATGGCCTGCCCCGTGCCGGTCGAGCAATGCTTCCAGATGCGCACGGTCACGCGCGCGGTCACGTTTGGCGGCCTCGCGCTCGGGCTTGAGGGCGATGAACACCGCCACGCCCGGCACAGTGATCTTCGGCGCCGGGCGCGCATGCAGTTCATTGACCAGCGCGTAACGATTGGAGTAATCCTTGATGGACGGCATACGGGCAGCGCCTTGTGGCTATGGGTCAGGTCACGATATTATTCTGCAACGCAGCAAAGGAAAGGGGCGGTGCTTTGCGCGTGGTAGCCCTTGCATTTGTGCAACAGAAATAGCCCGAAATCGACGCTGTTTGCCCAAGACCGGCGCGCAGACGCGCAACTCTGGTGCTGCGAAGTCACATCTGCCTGTTTTCTTGCGCCCCCGACTACTCCCCGACTCATCCCTCACGCTATGATTCAGCACCGCAGTGTCGAGCCTGCAGGTTAAGCAAAGGGAAAAAACCATGAGAAAATTGGTATTGGGGCTTCTGATGAGCAGTGTCGCCTCGGTCGCGGGTGCACAGATGATGGATGATCCCAGCGGCAGCGTGCGACTGAGCACCACGCAACTGAAAAACGGAAGTGAGACAGTCTACGCCCCGCGCGCCGAACTCGGTGCTCGCTTTGATTACGACGCCTGGCGCGTCGAAGGGGCGCTGGATATCTTCAACTACAACGGTACAAGCACCGGAGTTTTCTACGGGCGCAGCGCGACCAGCTATGCGATCACCAACGAATTCCGGCTGGGCAGCTATTTCGAAGGCCTTGGCCTGCGCGATAGTGACGATCCAACCCGCTACAATGTGAGCTTCGGCCTGCTCGGAACCTACGAGGATTACGGCCTCAGCTACACCTTGCGCGCCGGGCGTGTCGCCTCCTGGGATCGCAACCGCTTCCGTCGGCGCGATACGGGCTGGGAGCTGTCTTCGGTCGGGGAATATGCACCGCAAGACACCACCACCATCGTCGGGACCACCTCCTACGCACGGGTCGAGGATGATCGGCTCTTCATCACGGGCCTCGGGGCCTCGCAGGACCTGACCGAGGATTTCAGCGTTTCGGGCTATCTGCGCCATGTGCGCCTGCGCGATGAGGACGGGCGCGAGCGCGTCAATGACGGCAATATCGGCGTGAGCTATGCGCTCGAAGCGGTTGCTGGCCTGCCGGTGACAGTGCATGCTGATCTGGGCGTGGTCCGGGGCACGGATATCCGCACGCGCACCACGGCGCAATTCGGCCTCGGCGCGCGGTTTGACGCGGGCGACCAGCCGATTGACCTGAGCATCGCCGCCGCGCGCAGCAACGCATCGGGCGAAAACTCCACCCGGCGCGTCGAACTCGCCGTCGCCGTGCCCTTCGGGCGCGACAGCGGATCGAGCAACGCGGCCTATCAGAGCCCGTTCGACCAGTTCCGCGACGCGACCAGCCCGCTCTCCTACATCCGCAGCTTCGGCGCGCCCAACGGCATCGCGCGCTGACCGGCCCCCGAGAGGGTCCAAGGCTCGACGGCACCCGCAACGATGCGGGTGCCGTTTTCGTTTGACCTCCCACCCCCTTCCCGCTTTGCATGAGGGGGCCTGCGAGATGAGAGGACAGCCGCGATGCCATCGGACCCTGTGACCCTGCCCTTTGTGACATTGCAGAGCGTCTATTTCTCGATCAGCTTCCTCTGCTACCTGATCGCGATAGCCCTGATCGCTATCGTATGGCGGGGCTCCAAAAGCTTGATTGACCGCACAACCCATCTTGCTCTTCGGGCATGTTTCGTCGTGCTCGCCGCGATCTGGTTGCTTTTACTCGGGGCCACGCTCTGGGGGCTGTGGGAAGTGTTCAGCGGGATCAAGGGTGCCACGCTCAGCGACACTTCCTTCGGCCTCGGCGCACTGATCGCGGCCATTCTCGGTGCGCCTTTCGTGATCTATGGCACATGGTTGAAGCACAAGACCAACCGGCTGGAGCAGGAAGGCCACATGACCGACCGCATCACAGCGGCGGTCGAGCAGTTGGGGGCGGACAAGATCATCGAGCGAATTGGACGACCCGTGAAAATTTGGACAGGCAAGAGAAGCGAGTTTTCTTGCGTCAAGCCTAGTGGGGAGCCAGCGCTCAAAGCACGGCAACTTATTAATTCGTCCAAGTACTCAATTTCGGGCGCCTCGATTTT
>PXDM01000078.1 GCA_003565055.1 Paracoccaceae bacterium | reverse complement strand
CCTGCGCATCCGTGCCTTCGGTCACCGCATGCACCTGATAGAGCTCCAGCCGAGCCTCATGCGCAAACAGCATCTTGACCGCGTTGAAACAGGCATCCACCGGCCCGTCGCCCGTCGCGTCGATGAATTTCTCCTCACCCCCGACCAGCATCGTCAGTTCCGCCTCTTGCGGGCCTTCGGTGCCGCAGATCACGCGCAGGCGGCGCAATTGCAGGAACGCATCGCCATCCTCAAGGCTCGATTGCGCCATCAGCGCGATCAGGTCGTCGTCATAGACTTCCTTCTTGCGGTCGGCGAGCGCCTTGAAGCGCACGAACACATCCTTCAACTGGTTGTCGCCCAGCTCATAGCCCAGTTCCGACAGTTTCGCGCGCAACGCGGCGCGGCCCGAATGCTTGCCCATCACCAGATTGGTGGCCGTCAGCCCCACATCTTCGGGGCGCATGATCTCGAAGGTTTCCTTGTTCTTCAGCATCCCGTCCTGATGGATGCCCGATTCATGCGCAAAAGCGTTCTTGCCCACGACCGCCTTGTTGAACTGCACCGGAAAGCCCGACACCGCCGCGACCATGCGCGAAATGCCCATGATCTTCGTCGTGTCGATGCGCGTGGCATAGGGCAGGATGTCGTTGCGCACCTTCAGCGCCATCACGACCTCTTCCAGCGCCGTATTGCCCGCGCGTTCGCCCAGACCGTTGATCGTGCACTCAATCTGGCGCGCGCCCGCTTCCACCGCCGCCAGCGCATTCGCCGTCGCCATGCCCAGATCATTGTGGCAATGCGTGGCGAAGATGATCGCATCCGCGCCCGGCACACGTTCCAAGAGCATCGCGATCAGATCGGCACTTTCGCGCGGATAGGTATAGCCCACAGTGTCGGGGATGTTGATCGTCGTCGCCCCCGCCTTGATCGCGGTTTCCACCACACGGCAGAGGAAATCATGCTCCGTGCGCGTCGCATCCATGGGCGACCACTGGATATTGTCGCACAGGTTGCGCGCGTGGCTTACGGTTTCGTGCACGCGTGCCACCATCCCGTCCTGATCGAGCGCAGTGATGTCGCGATGCAGCGGCGAGGTGCCGATGAAGGTATGGATCCGCGCGCGCGGCGCGTGGCGCACGGCGTCCCAGGCGCGGTCGATATCCGCCAGATTCGCCCGCGCCAGACCGCAGATGACGGAGTTTTTCGCGTTCTTTGCGATCTCGGTCACGGCCTGAAAATCGCCTTCAGAGGCGATGGGAAATCCCGCCTCGATAATGTCAACGCCCATCTCATCAAGGAGCGCCGCGATTTCCAGCTTTTCAGTGTGGCTCATGGTTGCGCCGGGGCTCTGTTCGCCGTCGCGCAAGGTCGTGTCGAAAATCAACACCTGATCCTGGGATGTCTGGGTCATTGGTCTGTATCCTGTCTCTGCAATCCATGTCGGGGGTAGGGCGGGCGCTTGTCACCTCTGAGCGGCGCGCCTGCTGCAGGACACGCTCAGAGGCCGCTAAGAAGCAGCAGTCCGGGCAGGCAGATGGATGCGTGTGGCAATGACATGACCGTGGTTATATGGCCGCATCGCGGGCTTGGAAACCCCCAATTTGTCGCTCACGTTTGCAGGCGGGGGCGTGCTCTTGCTTGACACGGCCCGCGCCCCCGCTCATGAAGCCCGCGACCATAGGGGCAAGAGGCGGACAGTATGAGCGCAGTCGACGGCAAGAAAGACGGGTTCTGGGAGAACTTCAAGACGATCATCTATGCGCTGTTGATCGCGGGTATTTTTCGCACGCTTTTCTTCCAGCCCTTCTGGATTCCCTCGGGCTCGATGAAGGAAACGCTGCTGATCGGCGATTTCCTCTTCGTCAACAAGATGGCCTATGGCTATTCACGCTTCTCCTGCCCCTTCGCGATCTGCCCCATCCCTGACCGGATTTTCGCCTCAGAGCCTGAGCGCGGCGATATCGTGGTGTTTCGCCATCCCGGCACGGGCGCGGATTACATCAAGCGCCTGATCGGCCTGCCCGGTGACCGCGTGCAGATGCGGGACGGGCAGTTGTGGCTCAATGATGAGGCCGTGCCGCAGGAACCTGCGGGCGATTTCATCGAGACCTTTGCGCGTCAGGGCAGCGCCGGGCAATTCCCGCGCTGCGAAAACGCGCCAGTGGGCGAGGGCGGCGAATGTCGCAAATCGCGCATGATCGAGACTCTGCCCAATGGGGTGAGCTTCCCGGTCCTCAACATCGTCGATGGTGGCGCGGGCGACAACACCCCGGTCTTCACAGTGCCAGAGGGGCATTTCTTCTTCATCGGCGACAATCGCGACAATTCGCTCGACAGCCGCATGCCGCAGCAAGTGGGTGGGGTGGGCATGGTGCCCTTTGACCACCTGATCGGGCGCGCGCGCCATGTCGTGTTCAGCGCCGAGGGCCGCTCGCTCTTCTTCTTCTGGACATGGCGCTCGGATCGCTTCTTCCAGAGGTTGCAGTGAAATTGTCACGCGAGCTGCGCGAATTCGCGGCCCGGCTGGGCCATGAGTTCGCGCGGCCCGAATTGCTGCACCGCGCCCTGACGCATCCCTCCATGTCCGCCCCGTCGCGGCCGGACAACCAGCGGCTGGAATTTCTGGGCGACCGCGTGCTGGGGCTGGTGATGGCCGAAGCGCTGCTCGCCGCTGACACGACCGCGAGTGAAGGCCAGCTTGCACCGCGTTTCAATGCGCTCGTGCGCAAGGAAGCCTGCGCCGAGGTCGCGCGCGCGCTTGATCTGGGCGCTGTGCTGAAACTCGGACGCTCGGAAATGCTCTCGGGCGGGCGGCGCAAGGAAGCGATCCTTGGCGATGCGATGGAAGCGGTGATCGCTGCCGTTTATCTCGATGCCGGGTTTGACGCGGCCCGCGCCGTGGTGATGCAGCATTGGGCGGCGCGTTTGGATGATGTCGAGCGCGATGCGCGCGACGCCAAGACCATGTTGCAGGAATGGGCGCAGGCGCGCGGGTTGGCCCCCCCGCGCTATGTCGAACGCGCGCGCTCCGGCCCGGATCACGCGCCGGAATTCATCATCGGGGCCGAACTCGATACAGGCGAGAGCGCACAGGCGCGGGCGGGCTCCAAGCGGCAGGCCGAGCAACTGGCCGCGCGCGCGCTTTTGGACAGGCTGGAGGGCCAGACATGACCGACACACCCACACGCGCAGGTTTCGTCGCGCTGATCGGCGAGCCCAATGCCGGCAAATCGACGCTGACCAATCGCATGGTCGGCGCCAAGGTCTCGATCGTGACGCATAAGGTGCAGACGACGCGCGCGCGCATTCGGGGCGTGGCGCTCGAAGGCGCGGCGCAGATCGTCTTTGTCGATACGCCGGGCCTCTTTCGTCCGCGCCGCAGGCTCGACCGCGCGATGGTGGCAGCCGCCTGGGGCGGGGCCGCGGATGCCGATATCATCGTCCTGCTGATCGAGGCGCATCGCGGGCTCACCGAGGGGACCAAGGCCATCATCGCAGCGCTGCATGAGCGTGTGAACCCCGGCCAGACGGTTGCGCTGGCGATCAACAAGATCGACCGTGTGAAGGCCGAAGTGCTGCTCGCGCTCTCGGCAGAGCTGAACGCGGCCTATCCGTTTGCCCAGACCTTCATGATCTCCGCCGAGAAGGGCCACGGCGTTGATGCATTGCGCGCGTGGCTGGCCGGTGCGCTGCCCGAGGGGCCGTGGCTCTACCCTGAGGATCAGATCGCCGATCTGCCCATGCGCATGATCGCCGCCGAGATGACGCGCGAGAAGCTGACCCTGCGCCTTCATGAAGAGCTGCCCTATCAGCTGACCGTCGAGACTGAGCAATGGCAGGAGCGCAAGGACGGGTCGGTGCGTATCGACCAGATGATCTATGTGATGCGCGACGGGCATAAAGGCATTGTGCTCGGCAACAAGGGCGAGACGATCAAGGCGATTTCGACCGCCGCTCGGCAGGAGATCACCGGGTTTCTGGGCCGCCCCGTGCATCTGTTCCTGCAGGTGAAAGTGCGCGAAAACTGGATGGAAGACTCCGAGCGTTATTCCGAGATGGGGCTGGAGTTCCGCGACGGCAATACATGAGCGCGCGGCTCGCGACTGGCATCTGGGTGGCGGCCTATCTGCGCCGCTTGCAGCTTGAGGGCATCCCCGCCTATGTCATCACGCGCGGCGACGGGACTGCCGGGGCGGTGCTCGTGAAACTCGCGCTCATGGACGGGCGCGCGCGGGCGTTCACACGTGGCTTTGATCTCGCGACCGGCGCGCGGGTCTGGCAGGTGCTCGTTGAGGGGGGCGAGGCCGAGGTCGACGCCGCAATCGCGCGCCAGCGCGGGTTTGATCCCGATCTATGGGTCATCGAGCTTGAGGACGCGCACGGGCGCAGCTTGCTCGACGAGATGGGCTGAGCCGACAGGACAAACCCGACCGAAAAAGGGCGCACGCCGAAGACATGCGCCCCTGGTTTCTGCTCCACGTGGCCTGCGCGGATTGCCTCAGTTCGGCAGTTCCGAGGTGATCCCTTCGACGTAGAAATTCATCGTCGCCAGATCGCCGTCCGGGGCGGTTTCACCCTCAGCCAGCCAGGCCGTGCCGTCCTGCCGGTTGATCGGCCCAGTGAAGGGGTGATACTCGCCTGCTGCAATCGCCGCGATCATCTCATCCGCTTCGGTCTGAAGCTCCGCCGGGATGCGGTCATTCCAGGGCGCCATTTCGATGATGCCATCCGCAAAGCCCAGCCAGGAATTCTGTGCTTCCCACTCGCCTGCTTTCAGGGCTTCCACGCGCGCGATGTAATAGGGTGCCCAGCGGTCGACAATGGCGCTCAGATGCGCGGTCGGGCCGAATTGAGTCATGTCGCTCGCCTGCCCGAAGGCCATGACGCCCGCATCTTCCGCCACGCGCACAGCCGCAGTGGAATCAGTGTGCTGCATGATCACATCCGCACCCTGCTCGATCAGGGTCTCGGCGGCATTGGCTTCAAGCGCGGGATCGAACCACGAATAGGTCCAGATGATGCGGAAATTGACATCCGGGTTGACCGCGCGCGCATGCAAAAAGGCCGAATTGATGCCCGAGATCACCGCCGGGATGGGGTAGGAGGCGATATAGCCGATGGTGTTCGTCTCGGTCATCTTGCCCGCGATATGGCCCAGCACTGCGCGGCCCTCGTAGAAGCGCGCGTCATAGAGCGAGATATTCGGGTGATCCTGAATATAGCCGGTCGCATGCTGGAAGGCCACATTCGGGAAGCGGCCCGCGACGGCATTGACATCCGGCCCATAGCCGAAAGAGGCCGCGAAGATCATATCCGTGCCCGACAGCGCCATTTGCGTCATGACACGCTCGGCATCGGCGCCATAATCGACATTCTCGACGATGGTGGTCTCTACGGCATCCCCGAAATGCTCCTGCATTTCCTGCCGGGCGCGGTCATGGCCTGCGGTCCAGCCGAAATCGCCCACGGGGCCGATATAGATGAAGCCGACCTTGGTTGTGTCGGCCACCACTGGGGCAGCCAGTGCCGCGCTCAGAAGGGCGGCTGTGAACAGTTTTTTCATTATGGGGTCTCTCCCTGT
>PXDM01000442.1 GCA_003565055.1 Paracoccaceae bacterium | reverse complement strand
GCGCGTCACAGAGCCATGCCGCGCCGCAAGCCGCGCCACATCTTCCGTGGCCTCGGAGAGCGCCGCTTCCTGCTCTTGCAAGGCTGCCGCCGCCTCTGATGCCAGCGCCTGCGCTTCCTCGACACGCGCTTCCTCACCCTCGCGCACCTGCGCGATCTGCGTGGCTTCCCAGTTCAGTTGCGTGATCATCTCCTGCGCATCGGTGTTCAACCCGGCCTCGCGCGCGATGTCATTGGTGAGCTGCGCGACCCGCGCCTCCAACGCGCGCAGGACCTCCGCTGCCCGCGTCTCGTCCCCTGCAAGCGTGTCGCGGCTCACTTCCAGCCGTTGCAGGATCGCGCCTGCCACTGCGTCTTCCTCGCGCGCCGGGGGCAGGGCGGCCTCGATCTCGGCGCGGGCTGTACTTGCGTCGCGCGCCGCGCGTTCGGCGGCGCTGTTCTCCGTCAGGCAGGCTTGCAGCAACCGCTCGGCCTCGGCGCAGGCCAGATCGGCCTCGCGCCAGCGCCGATAGAGCAGCATCCCTTCGCTCTGGCGCAGCTTCGCCCCGATCTCGCGGTAGCGCTGCGCCTGTCGGGCCTGCCGGGCCAGCGTGGCAAGCTGCGCGGCGAGTTGCTCGATCACATCGCTCGCGCGTTCCAGATTGGTCTCGGTCGCGCGCAGCCGCAATTCGGCCTCATGGCGGCGCTGATAGAGCCCCGAGATCCCGGCAGCTTCCTCAAGGATGCGCCGCCGCGCCTTGGGTTTGGCGTTGATCAGCTCCGAGATCTGCCCCTGCCGCACCAGCGCCGGGCTATGCGCCCCGGTCGAGGCATCGGCAAACAGCATCTGAACATCGCGCGCGCGCACATCGCGGCCATTGATCTTGTAGGCGCTGCCCGCATCGCGCGTGATCCGCCGCGTGATGTCGAGCACATCCGAATCGTTGAACCCTGCCGGGGCGAGCCGCGCGCTATTGTCGATCTGCAGGCTGACCTCGGCGAAATGGCGGGCATTGCGCGTATCGGTGCCTGCGAAGATCACATCTTCCATGCCCGCGCCGCGCATCGCCGTGGGGCGATTCTCGCCCATGATCCAGCGCAGCGCTTCCAGAAGGTTCGATTTGCCGCAACCATTTGGCCCGACCACGCCGGTGAGCCCCGTATGGATCACCAGATCCGTCGGGTCAGTGAAGCTCTTGAAGCCATTGAGTCGCAGGCGGTTGAACTGCACGGGGGCGGGCCATCTGAGGATGCGTTTGCCTGCGAGTGTCCGCGCTGCGTCACGGCGAGTCAAGAGGTGTGTGGCGTATTTTGTGGGGTGGTCGCAGGAATCCGCTAGATATGGAGCGCATCGCCCGGCGGCTGCGACATTCTGGGGCTTGCAATCGGAGCAACACATAGATATATTCAAATAAGACAATGTTACGCAGGAGTTTGTCATGTCCGCAATCACCCGTCCGTCCGATACCTATTCACCGCTCTATTTCCTCGCCTCGCTGGGGGCAGGGGGGCTCGCTGTGACCTTTTTCATGTGGCTGATGCATTGGATCCCGCATCCCGGCCAGACAGTTCCCGTTTTCGAGGATATTCTGGCCGCCTTCACCTCGGGCGGGGTGCTGGTGCAGGGCATGATCGCCGTCGCGCTCATCGGCATCGCGGTTTTCGCGGGTCTGAACCTGAAGCTGCTGGTCTGGAACCTGCGCCGCTATGCGGCCTGGACGAAATCCGACGCTTATGCCAGCTTCGCCAAGACCAATGCGCAAAGCCAGGTCATGGCGCTGCCGCTGGCGCTGGCCATGTCGGTCAATGTGATGTTCGTCCTCGGCATGGTGTTTGTGCCGGGCCTGTGGTCGGTGGTCGAATATCTCTTCCCGCTGGCGATGGTGGCGTTTCTGGCCATCGGGGCGCTTGCCTTCAAACTCTATGCCGGGTTTCTGGGCCGGGTGCTGACCGAGGGCGGCTTCAACTGTGCGGCCAACAATAATTTTGGCCAGGTGCTTCCGGCTTTTGCTTTCGCGATGGTGGGCGTGGGGCTCGCGGCGCCGGCTGCAATGAGCACGCTGCCTGCGGTCGCGGGGCTGGGGCTTGTATTCTCGACTTTCTTCCTGATGACGGCGGCGCTGATCGCGGTCGTGGCGATGGTGCTGGGCCTGCGCGCGATGATGGAGCATGGTGCCAACCCTGAAACGGCGCCGACGCTGTCGATCATCGTGCCGCTTCTGGCCGTGCTCGGCATCCTGAGCCTGCGCCAGAGCCACGGGCTGGAGACGCATTTCGGCGCGCAGGCCATGGCCGGGGACACGCTGCTGACGCTTGCGAAATTCCTCTCGGTGCAGGTGCTGTTTCTGCTCTTTGCGGGCTTCATCCTGATCCGTCAGGGCTATGCGCAGCGCTTCCTCTTCGGGCGCGAGACCTCGCCGGGCTCCTATGCGCTGGTCTGTCCCGGTGTGGGGTTTGCAGTGCTGCTCCATTTCTTCGTCAACCGTGGTCTGGTTGATGCCGGGCTGATCGCCAAATTCGGGCCGACCTTCTGGGCGCTGACCGCAGTCGCGCTGGTGTCGCAAGTGGCGATGATCTGGCTGGTTTTCCAACTCAACCGCCGCCATTTCGGCGCGCCGAACCCCGCAGCGCCCGTCCCGGCAGAATAAGCTGACCCATCGCTGAAAAGCCGAAGGCCGCGCTGGTCCAGCGCGGCCTTTTGCGGTTGTCAGATCGTGGTGATGCAGATCGCAGAAGGGCGGCGACTCAGATCACAGCCTCGGCAGGCCGCACACGGCGATCCCCTGCCGCCGCCGCGCTCTGGGGCGCGCATTGCTCCGACAGGCGCGGGGCCTCCATGCTCAGAAGCGCTTCAAGCCCGGAATTGCACTCGACCAACTCGGACAGATAGACGTCATCCAGCGCGCTGTAGAAGGCATCAACGGCGCGGGTGAGATGCTTGCGCATCACGCAATGCGCCTTGAGCGGGCAGGTATTCTTGTCGGAATTGCATTCGATGAAAGGCAGGCCCGATTCAAACGCGCGAAACACTTCGCCCACGCTGATCGACGCGGCCTCGCGCGCCAGATGGAAGCCACCATGCCGCCCGCGCTGGGTCGTGATGAACCCTTCCTGACCAAGTTTGTTGATGACTTGCGCCAGATGGTTCTCCGACGCGTTCACAGCGATGGCGGCATCCTGCTTGCGCACAAGGCTGCCTGTGTTCACAGCGCAGAACATCAAGGTCCGCAGCGCCAGGTTCGTCCGGGTTGTCAATCGCATGGATCACTCCTCTCGGCCCGGCGCGTCGGCCGGTTGTTAATATTCCCCTCTGATATGCATTATTCTGTCTGCCCCGCGCGCCCGCTTTGATGCGGATCAATCCAGCCGGGCTCTCTTTGGGTTATTTTGGGACAATCGTACCGGCTGCGACAATTTGACTTGGATCAAAGATTGCTAAATACATATATGCGATTGTGAACATATGTATGCCGGAGGAAAGGAAACCCCATGACGACACTCGATCAACTGACTGCCAACCGCCGTGGGTTTCTGGGCATGGCCGCTGCGGGTGGCGCTGCGATGACACTTGGCGCAGGCCGGGCCGAGGCCACGCGCACCAATGCGCGCATCCTGATCATGGGGGCGGGCGCAGGGGGTGCGGCCATGGCCAATCGCCTCTCGGAGCGGCTGGAGGGCGCGCAGATCACTGTGCTCGATGGGCGCGTGGAGCATTGGTATCAGCCGGGCTTCACGCTCGTCGCCTCGGGTCTGCGCAAGGCGAATTACGCTGTGTCTTCGACCGAACAATGGCTGCCGCGCAACATCACTTATGTCAACGAATATGCCGCCGAACTGGACCCGGACGCGAATCGCGTGACCACCACGGGCGGCCAGCGCATCGACTATGACTATCTGATCGTCGCGACCGGGTTGGTGCTCGACTGGGACGCGATCGAGGGCTTCGATCTGTCCATGGTCGGCCCCGAAAACGGGATTTCGGCACATTACGCAAGCCCGGCACTGGCCGAAACAAGCTGGCACGCACTGGACAAATTCACCAATGAGGGCGGCGTCGGCCTCTTTGGTCGCCCGGCCACCGAGATGAAATGCGCAGGCGCGCCGGTGAAGCTCTGCTTTCTGGCCGAGGACATCGCCACGACCAAGGGCAATCGCGGCAAATGCGAGTTCATCTACAACGCGCAGGCGCAGAACCTCTTTGGCGTGCCGGTCATCCATCACCGCGTCCGCCAGATCATGGATGAGCGCGACATCACCTACCGCTACCAGCATGTGCTCCAGAGCATTGATCTCGGCGCCAAGACCGCGACCTACAGCACGCCCGAAGGCGACGTGACCGACGCCTGGGATTTCATCAACGTGATCCCGCCCCAGCGCGCGCCGCAGGTGATCCGCGAGTCCGGCCTCGCCTGGGCGGATCGCTGGACCGATCAGGGCTGGATCGAGGTCGACAGCCAGACCCTGCGCCATGCGCGCTATCCCAATGTCTTCGGGATCGGCGATATCAATGGTGTGCCCAAGGGCAAGACAGCGGCCAGCGTGAAATTCCACGTGCCTGTGATCGAGGATCATCTGGTCTCCGAAATCGCCGGACGCGAAGGCACGCAAATCTATGAGGGCTACACCTCCTGCCCGCTGATCACCCGTGTGGGCCGCGCGATGCTGGTGGAATTTGACTATCAGGACAATCTGGTGCCCTCTTTCCCCGGTCTGATCGCCCCGCTCGAAGAGTTGTGGATCTCCTGGCTGATGAAGGAAGTCGCGCTCAAAGCCACCTATAACGCCATGCTGCGCGGTCGTGCCTGATCGCAAGCCGGGGCAGGGGGCTGCCGCCCCCTCGACCAGCCCGAAGTGGGGCTGGTCTCACCCCCGCGAGTATTTCAGGCAAGAAAATGACCCATTGAGAGGATGAAAGAATGGAAGAATTCAGCTTCATGACAATTCTGGCCGTGTTCGAGGAGATGTTCGGACGGGGCCTGTTCTGGACCATGGTCGCCGTGGCTGTGGCGATCACCGCCGCTTATCTCTACGTGCTGATCCGCGACCGCTCCATGTCGATGCGCAAATTCCTGCTCGCGCAGCTGTCGATGCCCTTCGGCGGCGCAGCAGCGGTCTGGTTCGTGATGCTCATGACCAATTCGGGCTTTGCCGATATAGGCGGGCCGATTGACTGGATCGTTCTGCTCGGCGTTTTCGTGGCGGGGGCGGTCGGCTTCGCGATCCTCGTCTATGTCATCCAGTCGCTCATGCGCGGCAAACAGGCCGAAGCCTGACGCGCATGCCCCGAGACAGGTCGGTGGCACCTCCTCCCTGCCGAATGCCGATCCTGCCGCCCGCGCCCTTCCTCCCGAGGGCGCGGGCTTATCTTTTGCCCTTGGCAGCGCGCGGCTTTTGCGTCTAAGCTCGCGCGCATGAAGACCTTGACCCGCACCATTCCCTGCTGCATTTGCCGCTGAGTTTCTCGGCGGCGGGTCTTTTGGCATCTTTCTTATGTCTGACAGCACCTTCCGCCGGGCCACCGCCCTGACGAGGACGCCATGACCGAGATCCGCCTGCACAATTCCCGCACCCGCCGGAAAGAGCCTTTTGCACCCCTGGATGCGCAAAAT
>PXDM01000260.1 GCA_003565055.1 Paracoccaceae bacterium | reverse complement strand
GCCGCTTGAGCGCGACGCGCGCCAGATCAACAGGCTCGGGTGAAATGTCGAGGCCGGGCACGGCAGCCGCATGGGGGATGATCATCTTGATCACACCGATATCGATCCCGAGTGTCACCGGTCCTGCGCCTTGGTCTGCGCGCATCTTGCCGTAGTCGATCAGCTTTTGTCGATCCAGGTGCCCGATCCGTTCCTTGCCCAGGTCACGCTTCAAAGTCGCAAGGGTCGCGGCTTTGGCTCACGTCGCGGCGGTTTGCCTACTTCACACATATCGACTATGTGGAGATTAATGAGGTCGCTTGAGCGGTGGCGAAGCGAGTGACAGACGTGTTTGTAGGTGCCAACCCCTGATCCACGCGGGTCTCTGCTTGGCGGGCCCAGCGATGGGCGTCGTCGTGGCGGAGAAAGGTCTCGCTCGCGTAGCGGCCCTTTCGTCTGATCTGGATCGAGGTCAAGCACCGGATGGAAGCGCGGGGTCGATGGAGGCCATTTTCGTGTGCGGCTCATGTGTGCAATGAGTCGTCGTAGGGGGGCAAATTCGGGGATATTGGGGCGTATTCCAGCGTAGCAGAGCCCAAAGCCAACAGTTTGAAGATACACAAAAAATGCAAATAAATCAACACGCTAGATTATCCTGCGCGCCCATGATGGACTGGACGGATCGACATTGCAGATATTTTCATCGGCAATTGTCGCGCGACACGCTGCTTTATACCGAGATGGTCACAGCTCCGGCGCTGGTGCGCGGTGGGGCGCTTCATCTGCTGGAGCATGACCCGCAAGAGCATCCTGTTGCCTTGCAACTGGGCGGATCGGAGCCAAAGGAGCTGGGCGCCGCTGCGCGGTTGGGCGCAGAGGCCGGATACCGTGAAATCAACCTCAATTGCGGCTGTCCCTCGGACCGGGTGCAGTCGGGGTGTTTCGGGGCTGTCCTGATGCAGTCTCCGGAACTGGTGGCAGAGATCTGCGCCGAAATGCGCGCGGCTTGTCGGGCTGAGATCACTGTCAAATGCCGCATCGGCGTCGACGCGCAGAACCCGGAGGAGACCTTGCCGGGTTTTCTCGACCATGTGCAGCGCGCGGGTGTTGGTCGCGTCATCATCCATGCGCGCAAAGCCTGGCTCGACGGGCTGTCACCCAAGGAAAACCGGACGATCCCGCCGCTCGATTATCCGCTGGTGCTGGAGATGAAGCGCCAGTTTCCAGAGCTGCATATCAGCCTCAATGGGGGCGTGACATCGCTCGATCAGGTTGTGACGCTGCTGGGGCAAGGGCTCGACGGGGTGATGGTCGGGCGCGCGGCCTATCAGCGTCCGGGCGATTTGTTGCTGAATGCCGATCAAACTGTTTTCGGACGACCGGCCGCACCGAATCTCGATCAGCCCCTTCAGCGGATGCGCGACTACATTGAGCGCCAGTGCTCTGCAGGCGTGCGTCTGGCCGCGATCACGCGCCATATGCTGGGGCTGTTTTCCGGTCAGCCCGGCGCGCGTCAGTGGCGCCGGATCTTGTCCGAGACTGCACATCTGACCGGCGCGGGGCCGGAAGTGCTCGATGCGGCGCTTGCAGCGGTCAGGGATGAGCAGGCGCGTGCTCTCGCGACTTAGCCTCATCTTGGCTGGCGCTGTCTGGCGCGGGCGTCAGCCTACGCTGGTCCAAGGCGTTTGCTTCATGTAAAAGTGCTGTGATTACAGCGACATGATCAGCGGCGCGCCAACTCGCATCGTGATGACGACGGGCCTGTTCCATCGCGCGTTCGCGCGACAGGAGCATTGTCAGCGCCTCTGTCGGGTTGGGGAGTTTGCGCCCGATTGGCAGGCCCAGCAGACGCGGCAGCAGCGTGGCGCGGTGATATTCGGTCAGCGCATGACGCGCAGCGGTCACCAGGAGGCGCGGACGGATCAGGGTTTCAAGTGTCGGGGTGACAGTGTGCATGGGCAGGCTCCTCATTGGACCTGTCCCTTCTCTCACACTCCAGCGCGGTGTTGCGTCAGTCCCGCAAAGACCGCGCGCTGGGTTCAGTCAGATTTAGGGTTTTTAAACCATTCTTTGTTCGGAGCGTCAGAAGCTTAACCCTCTGGCAACCAGAATGAACCTATCTGGTATAACCGACAAGGAGCGAATTGCGGGATGTCTGCTGAAGGCTGTGCAGCCAGCGTGGAGAGGCTGCATCCGGTCCATCGCTTGCCCGATTGGGTCCCCGCGGGAGCGCAACTTTACTTGTTGCATGTTGCCGCAGGCAAATCCTTGCGGGCTGTTGCACGCGCTCATGGCTGCCACGCGTCGACCGTCATGCGGCAGGTGCGTCGGTTTGAGAACCTGCGCGACGATCCCCTTGTCGATAATGCCTTGCGCAAACTGGACCAGTCCTTGCGCGCTGCCCCGAAGCCCAGGACTGCAACGGAGTTTTCCCCCATGAACGCCCAATCCCGACTGACCAGAATGCAGGACACGGCCCCCGGTCTCGACGATTTCGCGATGCCATATCTGCAAGAGCTGACTGCCCCGACTGCGCTTTTGATCGTCGCGGTCGATATGCCCAAGGCCGTCATCACGCGTGAGGATGCTGCGGGAGTGCCGCAACGTGTTGCGGTGCTCGACCGTGATCTGGCCGAAGCGATGGCGCTGAAGAACTGGATCTCGTGCCGCAAACAGGGCCGTGTTTCGAGCTATGAGATCAGCCCGGCCGGGCGGCTCGCTTTGCGTGATCATCGCGCAGAGGTGGGACGGCTTGGCGAGAATGATGACAGCGCCCCGCGCCGCGCCCGCTACGGCGTGATCGAGAGCCCGGTGACGGTTCTTGCCCGGCGCCGCGACAAGGCCGGTTTGCCGTTTCTCGATTCTGCCCTGGTCCAGGCCGCTGAACGTATGCGCGAAGATTATGTCATGGCGCAGCTTGAAGCTGTGGTCGTGAAGGACGCCGCCGAATTGATCCGCCTGCTGGAGACGCGCAGTGTTCCCGGCCCGAATGTCGCCCCGCCCGGCACTGCGGCGGCGCGTATGCGCGTTCTGAAACTGCTGCGTGATCTGGGCGACGGGCTGGGCGATATCGCGCTGCGTTGTTGTTGCCGCCTCGAAGGAGTCGAATCGGCGGAGAACGCGCTGGGCTGGTCGGCGCGCTCGGGCAAGATTGTGCTGCGTATCGCGCTGCAGCGCATGAGCCGGCATTACAAATGCCTCGGCGACGAACCCATGATGATCGGCTGATCGCACTTGCATCGGCGCGCGCGCTCAGTATGGTGAGCCGTATAGTGATGCGCTCTCCCTCGCGTCCCCGCAAGATTGCGTGCCTTTCCGGGCAGGCATGTGGTGACCAATGGGAGCGAGATATGCAAAGACGCCATTTCATACAGAGCACTGGAGCGCTGGCCCTGACACTGGGTCTGCCGCGACCCGTGCGCGCCAGTCAGGGGCTGGAATTCGGCACGACACGGATTGATGTCGTCTCGGACGGCCATCTTGTTCTGCCGCCGGATTTCGCTTTGCCGGATGGCGATGAGGAAGAGCTGCGCGCCCTGATCGAACGCTACGATCTGAGTGACGACGTCTACGAGCCGCCGTGCAATCTGGCCCTGATCCGCGATGGCAGCCGCACTTTGCTGTTTGACGTGGGCGCGGGGCCCGATTTCATGTCCTCTGCCGGGCATATGGCCGAGGCGCTCGACGCGCTCGGCGTCACCCCCGATGACATCACGCATCTGGTCGTTACCCATGCGCATCCTGACCATATCTGGGGGATGCTCGATGATTTTGACGATCCACTTCTGCCCAATGCCGAAGTGCTGATCGGGCGCGCGGAATTCGACTACTGGATGGACCCGGACACGCTCGACACAATCGGCGAGGCGCGGCAGTCCTTCGCGGTCGGCGCGCAGCGGCGGCTCTCCGTCATCGAGGACCGCGTGCAGCTTTTCGAGGATGGGGCCGAAATTCTGCCCGGCATTCAGGCTGTGGCGAGCTTCGGGCATACGCCGGGCCATATGGCGTTTGAACTGCGCGCGGGCGGACACGGGCTGATGATCGTGGGCGATGCGCTCTCGACCCCGCATTTTGCCTTCGAGCGCCCGCTCTGGCCCTCCGATTCGGACCAGCAGCCGGATGTGGCGGCAGCGACGCGTGCCCGTCTGCTCGACCGGATCACGGTGGATGATCTGATGATCCTCGGATTTCATTTTTCTGATGGTGGTATCGGTCGCGCGGAACGGCGTGCCGAGGATCGCTATGTCTTTACTGCCGGAGTATAACCCATGCGCAAATCCCTGATCGTGATTTCAGCCATTCTCTGGGGGGCCACAGCGCTCGCCTCGGAGGACATCGCGGATAAATACCCGCAATCCGTGCTCTATAACAAACCCGTCGAAGTGATCCCGCATGTCTGGAGCGCCATCGGGGCCACGGCGCCGCCGACCTATGAGAATGCAGGCCATAACAACAACCTGAGTTTCATCATCACGGGCGACGGGGTGGTGGTGGTCAATTCCGGGGCCTCCTACCAGCTCGCGCAGGCGCTGCATGAGGAGATCCGCGCGCGCACTGACCAGCCTGTGCGGCTGGTGATTGCCGAGAACGGGCAGGGCCATGCGATGCTGGGCAATAATTACTGGATCGAGCAGGATGTGCCGGTGCTCGCCCATGTCGATGCGGCCGAGGAGTTTCGCCTCAATTCCGGCCAATCCTTCGTGAGCCTGCAAAACTACGCCCGCGAACGCTCCGAGGGCACTGTGCCGATGCAGCCGACTGAGACCTTTACCGACCGGGCCGATCTGACCATGGGCGATTTCCGTATCGAGGTGCTGCATCTCGGCCCTGCGCACAGTCCCGGTGATACGCAGGTCTGGCTGCCCGATCAGTCGCTGCTGATCGCAGGTGACATCGCCTTTCAGGAACGCATGCCGCCGATTTTTGAGGGCACCTGCACCTCCTGCTGGATCGACACATGGGACAACTCGCTGGAGCCGCTGGGCGCGACCTATGTGATCCCCGGTCATGGCCATCCGACCAATATGGCGCAGGTGCGTCGCTATACGCGCGATTATCTGGTCTGGCTGCGCGAACGCATCGCCGAACATATCGACGAGGGCGGTGATCTGGCCGGAGCCTATTATGTCGATCAGTCGCCTTTCGCGCATCTCGATACGTTCGACGAACTGGCGACGCGCAATGCGGGTGTTGTCTTCTCCGAGATGGAGTGGGAATAGGCGCTGGACTTCCCGCGCTGTCCCGCGCAGGACTGGGGCATGACAGAGCCGCATCTGACCCAGACCGAGATTGCTGCACTCACGACGCTGCGCCATGATCTGCATTCTGCGCCCGAACTGTCGGGCGCAGAATTTGCCACAGCGGCGCATCTGCGCGACCTGCTGCGGCGCGCGGGGCCGGATGAGGTGATCGAAGGTCTTGGCGGGGCGGGGCTGGCCTTGGTCTTCGACAGCGGACAGCCGGGGCCGCGCGTCCTGTTTCGCGCTGAGCTCGATGCCTTGCCCATCGCGGAGCGCACCGGGCTGCCCTATGCCTCAAAGGTGCCGGGTGTGGCGCATCTGTGCGGGCATGACGGGCATATGACGATCCTCGCGGGGCTTGGCCTCTGGCTTGCGCGCAATCGTCCGCAGGCGGGGCAGGTCATCCTGCTCTTTCAGCCGGCGGAAGAGACCGGCG
>PXDM01000183.1 GCA_003565055.1 Paracoccaceae bacterium | reverse complement strand
GCGGCTGGCCGAGTTTCACCAAGCCCCTGATCGCCGAACATGTGGTCGAGACCACTGACACCTCGCATGGCATGGTCCGCGTCGAGGTCCGCTCGCGTCATGGCGACAGTCATCTCGGCCATGTTTTCCCCGACGGCCCGCGCGACCGGGGGGGCTTGCGCTATTGCATCAATTCCGCGAGCCTGCGTTTCATCGCCCGTGAGGATATGGAAGCCGAAGGCTACGGCGCATGGCTGGATCAGGTCGAAGGATAGGCTGGACCTGCGGGCCATCGGGGCTTACCTCCATCCCCGCATCATCTGCACAGGAGACCTCCCCGTGACCCTTTCGCTGCGTTTTGAGCACAGTTATGCCGAGCAGTTGCACGGGCTCTACGTGCCGTGGCAGGCGCAGGACTGGCCCGCGCCGGAGCTGTTGTTGCTCAACACGCCGCTTGCGCAGTCCCTCGGCCTTGATGCGCAGGCCTTGCAGAGCCCTGAGGGCGTGGCGATGCTCGCGGGCCATGCGTTTCCAGATACTGCGCGTCCCATCGCGCTGGCCTATGCAGGTCACCAGTTCGGCGGGTTTTCGCCGCAACTCGGGGATGGGCGCGCGCTTCTCTTGGGCGAGATCATCGACCCGTCGGGTGCGCGCCATGACCTGCATCTCAAGGGCTCGGGCCGCACGCCTTTCGCGCGCGGTGGCGATGGGCGCGCAGTGCTGGGGCCGGTGCTGCGCGAATATCTGATCTCGGAAGCCATGGCCCAGCTGGGCGTCCCCACCACCCGCGCGCTTGCGGCCTGCACCACGGGCGACCGCGTTCTGCGCCAGTTCGGGCTCGAGCCCGGCGCGGTGCTCGCGCGCACGGCCAGCAGCCATCTGCGCATCGGGACATTCCAGTTCATCGCGGCGCGCGGCGATCACCAGAAGCTGCGCGCGCTGCTCGACTATGCCATTGCCCGCCATGATCCCGACCTCGCGGGTGACCCCGATGCGGCACTGAAGTTTCTCTCGCGTGTGACCGACCGGCAGGTGCGACTCGTGGCGCAATGGATGGGGCTGGGCTTCATCCATGGGGTGATGAACACCGACAATACCACGATCTCGGGCGAGACCATTGATTACGGCCCCTGCGCCTTCATGGACCGCTATGCCCCCGAAACCGTGTTCAGCTCCATCGACCAGCAGGGCCGCTATGCCTATCGCAACCAGCCGGGCATCATCTTGTGGAACATCGCGCGGCTGGCTGAAGCCATCCTGCCGCTGATCGACGCGGATGAGAGCCGCGCGATTGCACGGGCGACCGAGGTGATCGAAGCAGGCCGCGCGCGCTACCGGGATGCCTGGCTGGAGGTCTTCACGCGCAAACTGGCGCTGCCCGCGCCCGATGCGCCGCTGATCGAGGAGATGCACGCGCTCTGGGCCGGGCAGGAGGTCGATTTCACCAGTTTCTTCCGCGCCCTGCCACACGCGCTTGCAGGCGCGCCCGAGGGGCTGCGCGCGCTCTTCCGCGCGCCGGGGCAGGCGCTTGAGGACTGGCTCCCGCGCTACCGCGCCGCAGCGCCGGATGTCGCGGCGCTGGCGGCCCGCAACCCGCTCTATATCCCGCGCAACCATCTGGTTGAGGACGCGCTTGCAGCCGCCAGCGATGACGGTGATCTGCAGCCTTTCCGCAAGCTTCTCGACCGCGTGCAGGCCCCCTTCACCGAGGTCGCAGGGGCCGAGCGCTATGCCAGTCCCGCGCCCCGCGACGCGCCCTCGGTCGTGACCTTTTGCGGCACCTAGCGCGGGTGACGCACCGGGCGCGCGCATCTGCCGGGCCGTGATTGCGGGATTGCCTCTGCGCGCGCCCGGTGCCACACTCGCGCTCATGTATGCGTGAGCAAGGGTGATGGGAGAAAACCGTGAAATACGAAGATGTTCCGGGCTGGTTCAATCCGATTGATCAGGCAGGGTTTGCATGGACGCTCGACTATCAGAACCAGATCGGCCAGCGCGGCGATCTTCTGGAGCTGGGCAGCTTCAAGGGTAAGAGCGCGATCCTGCTGGGCCAGAAGCTGAAACCCGGCGAGACGCTGACCGTCTGCGATCTGTTTGAGGATGTGACCGAATGGAGCGGGGCAGCGGCGACTGAAAAGGCGTTTTTCAGCACGCAAACCCCGTCGCGCGCGAGTTTCGAGCAGAATTACCTCGCCTTCCATCATGCGCTGCCGAATATCGTGCAGGGACCGACCGGGACCATCGGCGCGCATGTCGCGCCAAACTCCTGCCGCTTCGTGCATATCGACGCCTCGCATGTCTATGACAACGTGATCGAGGACACCGCCTCGGCCCGCGCCGCGCTGCAGGATGAGGGCGTCGTCGTGTTTGATGACTACCGCAAGGCGCAGACCCTCGGGACGGCGGCGGCAGTCTGGGAAGCCGTGCTCAACCACGGGCTTGCGCCGATTTTTGCGACGGATTTCAAGCTCTATGCCACCTGGGGCGACCCGGATCCGATCCGCGATGCGATCATCACCCGCGCGCAGGAGGCGAATTGGTGCCGCACTGGCGCCCCGGTGACAATCCGCGATCATACGCTGGTGCGACTGGCCCGCAACGGCACCTGAGACGCGGCGGGCTCTTGACGCGCCCGGCGCAAGCGGGCAGGTGCAGGCCATGTTGCAAATTCAAGACCTGTCCTTCTCGATCAATGGCCGCCCTCTCTTCGAGGAGGCCTCCGCCAATATCCCAACAGGCCACAAAGTCGGGCTGGTCGGGCGCAATGGGGCGGGAAAAACCACGCTCTTCAAGCTGATCCGGGGCGATCTGGCGCTGGAAGGGGGCACTGTCTCGCTGCCCTCGCGCGCGCGGGTGGGGGGCGTGGCGCAGGAGGTGCCCTCGTCTTCGACTTCGCTGATCGACACGGTTCTGGCCGCCGATACCGAGCGCGCGCGCCTGATGGCCGAGGCTGAGACCACCACCGACCCCGCGCGCATCGCCGCGGTGCAGACGCGGCTTGCCGATATCGACGCCTGGTCGGCAGAGGGGCGGGCGAGCGCGATCCTGAAAGGGCTGGGCTTTGACGCTGAGGCGCAGCTGCGCCCGTGTTCGGATTTCTCGGGCGGCTGGCGAATGCGGGTGGCGCTGGCAGGCGTGCTCTTCGCGCAGCCTGACCTGCTGCTTCTAGATGAGCCGACCAACTATCTCGACCTCGAAGGCGCGCTCTGGCTGGAAAGCTATCTGGCGAAATACCCGCATACGATCCTGATCATCAGCCATGACCGGGGCCTGCTGAACCGCGCCGTAGACCATATCCTGCATCTGGAAGACCGCAAGCTGACGCTTTACGCGGGCGGCTATGACACTTTCGCGCGCACCCGCGCTGAACAGCGCGCCGTTCTGGCCGCCGAGGCGCAGAAGGTCGCTGCACAACGCGCGCATATGCAGAAATTCGTCGATCGCTTCAAGGCCAAGGCGTCCAAGGCCAAACAGGCGCAATCACGGGTCAAGATGCTGGAGAAGCTGACGCCCATCACGCCCCCGTCGGAAGCCGCGCGCCATGTGTTCAGCTTTCCCGCGCCCGAGGAGTTGTCGCCCCCCATCCTGCGGCTCGAAGGGGTCTCGGTGGGCTATGATGGCCCGCCCGTGTTGCGGGGCCTCGACCTGCGCATCGACCAGGACGACCGCATTGCGCTGCTGGGGCGCAATGGCGAAGGCAAATCGACGCTCTCGAAACTGCTGGCCGAGAAGCTCGCAGGCTCCGGGCAGGTCACGCGGGCCTCGAAACTGCGCGTGGGCTATTTCGCGCAGCATCAGGTCGATGAGCTGGAGCTGGATGAGACCCCCTTGCAGCATCTCCAGCGGATGCGACCGGGCGAGATGCCGCCGCGCCTGCGCGCGCGGCTTGCGGGTTTCGGGCTGATGGCCGAGCAGGCGGAGACCGTCGTTCGCAAACTCTCCGGCGGCCAGAAAGCGCGGCTGTCGCTCCTGCTCGCGACGCTGGACGCGCCGCATATGCTGATCCTCGATGAGCCGACGAACCATCTCGACATTGAGAGCCGAGAAGCGCTGGTCGAGGCGCTGACGGCCTATACGGGCGCGGTGGTGCTGGTGAGCCACGACATGCATCTTCTGTCACTGGTGGCCGACCGGCTCTGGCTCGTGTCGGGCGGGCATGTGCAGCCCTATGAGGGCGATCTGGACGCTTACCGGGATTTCCTGCTCTCGGCGAATACCAAGCCCGCGCGCGAAAAGCCTGCCGCCAAGGCCAAGCCGCGCGCCACGCGTGACGACATTGCCGGGCTGCGCAGCGAGCTGCGCAAGGCCGAAGCGCGGGTCGAGAAGCTCGAAGACATGCGCAACAAGCTCGCCAAGAAACTCGCGGATCCTGATCTCTATGAGGACACGCGCAGCGGCGATCTGCGAGTCTGGCAGGCGAAATATGCCGAAGTGATGGAGGCGCTCGACCGCGCCGAGGCGCTCTGGGTCAAGGCGCAGGACATGCTCGACGCAGCCCTTGCCCATCAGTGAGCCCCGCCCATGAAAAAAGGCCACCCGTCGCTAGGGTGGCCTTTGTCATGGCATCTGCCACAAATCAGCTGTTCACAGCGTCTTTAAGGGCCTTGGCGATGGTCACTTTCACGGCCTTGTCGGCAGCTTTGGTCATCGTCTCGCCCGTCGACGGGTTGCGCACCTGACGCTCGGGGCGCGCGCGGCACATCACTTTGCCGATGCCGGGAACCGTGATCGCGCCGCCAGCAGAGACTTCGGCCATGACGATTTCGGCCAGCGAGTCCAGTGCCGCAGTCGCGGTCTTCTTGTCTGCGCCCATCTTTTCGGACAGAGCGGCAACAAGCTGTGTCTTGGTCATCGGCTTCGTGGTCATGTGTTACTCCTCGAAATGGAAGGACTGTTTACAAGTGTCCCTGTGGTGTTTTCGACGCGCATGTAGCCTTGTTTTGCAGGCGGAGGCAATTCCCTAAAGCAAGAGATTAAGGATATTTCTGCATCGCACAGTTGAAAATGCGCTCAGAGAAACGCGGTTTCGCTGAAAGAGCGCAATTTGCGGCTGTGAATCTTCTCCAGCGGCATCTCGCTCAGAAGCTCCATCGCGCGAATCCCGATCTGCAGATGGCGCGCGACTTGTGTCTTGTAGAAGCTCGATGCCATGCCCGGCAATTTCAATTCGCCATGCAGTGGTTTGTCAGAGACGCACAAAAGCGTGCCATAGGGCACACGAAAGCGAAACCCGTTGGCGGCAATCGTCGCACTTTCCATATCGAGCGCAATCGCGCGCGACTGGCTGAGCCGCTGCACAGGCCCCGACTGGTCCCGCAATTCCCAGTTGCGATTGTCGATCGTGGCGACTGTTCCGGTGCGCATGATCCGCTTGAGCGCATAGCCTTCAAGCTCGGTCACCTGCGCCACAGCGTCCTGCAGCGCGATCTGGATCTCGGCCAGCGCCGGGATCGGCACCCAACGCGGCAGATCCGCATCGAGCACATTGTCTTCGCGCAGGTAAGCATGGGCGAGCACGAAATCCCCCAGCGCCTGAGAGTTGCGCAGCCCCGCGCAATGCCCGACCATCATCCAGGCATGGGGGCGCAGCACCGCGATATGGTCGGTTGCGGTCTTGGCGTTGGATGGCCCCACGCCGATATTGACCAGCGTGATCCCCGCCCCCTTGGCGCGTTTCAGATGGTAGGTCGGCATCTGCGGCAGACGTGGCAGGGGCGGGATGGGGGCGTCAGGGTCGGTGATCTCGACATT
>PXDM01000334.1 GCA_003565055.1 Paracoccaceae bacterium | reverse complement strand
GGCGGCGGGCGTGGGAGCCGGATCCACGGGCCGTTTGTGAGCGATGAGGAAGTCGAGGAAGTCGTCAATCACCTCAAGAGCTTCGGGCCGCCGGACTACAAATCGGGCGTCGTCGAGGGGCCGGAATCCGACAAGGAGGCTGATATCGACGCGGTTCTCGGGCTTGGCGGAAATACGACCGGCGAGGACGCGCTCTACGATCAGGCCGTGCAGGTCGTCATTCAGGACCGCAAATGCTCGACCAGCTACATCCAGCGCAAACTTGGCATCGGCTATAACAAGGCCGCGCGTCTCGTCGAACAGATGGAAGACGAGGGGCTTGTGACCCCCGCCAACCATGTCGGCAAGCGCGAAATCTTGGTGCCGGAGCAGGGCTGACAGCCCTGCCGCCAGGGCATTTTTGAAGGGGTGGTAGGCCCGGAGGGACTCGAACCCCCAACCAAAGCGTTATGAGCGCTCTGCTCTAACCAATTGAGCTACAGGCCCGACCTGATCCGCTTGCTATGCGCAAAGCCGCAGGCGGTCAAGCCGCTTGGCTCAGCGCGGATCGAACGCGCCGATGGGTTTGCGCAGAAAGACCTGCCCCGAGGCTTCCGGCGCGGGCAGGCGACCGCCGCGGATATTGACCTGCAGCGCTTCGAGCATCCGCGCGGGGAGTTTCAGCGTCGCATCGCGCGTGTCGCGCAGCGCGATGAACTCATCTTTGCCAATCCCGTCCTTCACATGCCGGTTGCAGAGCCGGTGTTCTGCCACAGTGGCCATATATTGCGGGGCGTCGCCGTCCTCGGGGTAGTCATGGCCGATATAGAGCCGCGTCTGCGCGGGCAGATCGAGCAGCGCACGGATCGAATGCCACAGCGCTTCAGTGCTGCCACCGGGGAAATCCGCGCGGCTGGTGCCGGAGGCGGGCATCATCAGCGTGTCATGCACGAAAGCCGCGTCGCCCGCGACATAGGTGATCGAGGCCATTGTGTGCCCGGGCGAGAACATCACCTTGACGGGGATTTCACCGACCATGAACTCGTCCCCTTCCGCAAAGAGCCGGTCCCATTGCTGCCCATCCGTGGGGAAGTCATCGGGCAGGTTGTAGATGTCTTTCCAGAGTTTCTGCACGCCCGTGACCTTCTCGCCGATACCATGCGGCGCGCCGAGTTTCTCGGCCAGATACGGCCCCGCGCTGAAATGGTCGGCATGGGGATGGGTGTCGAGCACCCAGTCGATCCCGATCCCCGTCTCGGCAATATAGGCGAGGATTTCGTCGGCGCTTTCAGTCGTGACGGCCCCGGCTTCGGGGTAAAAGTTCCAAACCGGGTCGATGATGGCACCGCGCTTGGTGGCCGGATCGTGAAACACATATTGCAGGCTGCCGGTCGGGCGGTCGAAAAAGGCGCGCACGATGGGCGTGGCAAGGGTCGTCTCAGACATAGTCATTCCTTCAAATTGCGATCTTTGAATGTGATCTAGGGACGCGGCGCGGGGATTCAAGCCGTGTTGTCAGCTTGCCCTGTGCCCCCTTATCGAGTATCCGCGCGGGCAATACGGGGCGATGATGCGAAAGGCTTGAGCATGGCAGAGGGCAAAGACGGGTTGAGCTACGCGCAGGCCGGGGTCGATATCGACGCGGGCAATGCGCTGGTCGAGGCGATCAAACCCGCCGCCAAGGCTACCGCGCGGCCCGGTGTCATGGCAGGTCTGGGGGGCTTTGGCGCGCTGTTTGACCTCAAGGCCGCAGGCTACAGCGATCCGATCCTTGTCGCGGCGACCGATGGGGTGGGCACCAAGCTGCGGATTGCGATCGACACGGGCCATCTGGACACGATCGGCATTGATCTGGTCGCCATGTGCGTCAATGATCTGGTCTGTCAGGGCGCGGAGCCTTTGTTCTTCTTGGATTATTTCGCGACCGGCAAGCTTGATGTCACGGCGGCAACCCGCATCATCGCGGGCATTGCCGAAGGCTGCAAAGGCTCGGGCTGCGCGCTGATCGGCGGCGAAACTGCCGAGATGCCGGGCATGTATGAGGCCAAGGATTTCGATCTGGCGGGTTTTGCCGTGGGCGCGATGGAACGCGGCGCGGACCTGCCCGCTGGTGTGCAGGCGGGCGATGTGCTTCTGGGGCTGGCCTCGGACGGGGTGCATTCCAATGGCTACAGTCTGGTGCGCAAGATCGTTGAGCGCACAGGGCTCGGCTGGGACGCGCCCGCGCCTTTCACGGACGGCACGCTGGGCGCAGCGCTACTCGCGCCCACGCGGCTTTATGTGCGGCCCGCGCTGGCGGCGATCCGGGCGGGCGGGGTGCATGCGCTGGCCCATATCACCGGCGGCGGGCTGACCGAGAACCTGCCGCGCGTGCTGCCCGAGGGCATGGGCGCCGAGATTGATCTGGGCGCATGGAGCCTGCCGCCAGTGTTCAACTGGCTGGCGCGCGAAGGCGGCATCACGGAGGCCGAGATGCTCAAGACCTTCAATGCAGGGATCGGCATGGTGCTGGTCGTCGCTGCGGATCAGGCCGAGGCGCTGGGCGCAGTGCTGTCAGAGGCGGGCGAGAGCGTGCACCGTTTGGGCACGGTCACTCCGGGCGCAAGCATCCGCTACGCCGGGACGCTGGTGTGACAAGCCGCGTCGCGATCCTGATTTCGGGGTCGGGCTCCAACATGGTCGCATTGGCGCAGTCGATGGCGGGCGATCATCCGGGGCGGCCCTGTCTGGTGCTCTCGAATGATCCGCAGGCCGGTGGGTTGGCCAAGGCGCAGGCGATGGGCATCCCGACGGCTGTGGTCGACCATCGCCCCTTTCGCGGCGACCGCGCCGCGTTTGAGGCCGCGATGTTGGAGCAACTCGACGCAGCCCAGCCCGATCTGATCGCGCTCGCGGGGTTCATGCGCGTGCTGACCGCCGATTTCGTGCGCCGCTTTGAAGGCCGGATGCTGAATATCCACCCGTCGCTTTTGCCCAAATACAAGGGCCTCGACACTCATGCCCGCGCGATTGCGGCGGGGGATGCAGAGGCCGGGTGCACCGTTCACGAGGTCACGGCCGCGCTTGATGATGGCCCGATCCTCGGGCAGGCACGCGTGCCGATCCTGTCCAGTGACACGCCCGAGACGCTGGCCGCGCGCATCCTGCCCTACGAGCATCAGCTCTACCCGCTGGTGCTGCGCCGCGTGCTGGCGGGCGAGCGCGCCCCTATTGCGCTGCCCTGAAGGCCCTGATTTCGCGCTCGATCCGTGCAAGCTCATTGCGCGCAAGCGTCAGATCGAGCCGCAAGGACAAGAGTTCCGACTGGTTCAGATGCCATTCGCGGGGCAGCGTATCGCCCTCGGCGCTGGCAAGCTGGCGGTTACGCACGCGTAGATTGCTGATCTCACGGTTGATGTCGTCGATCCGCGCGCGCTGCCGGTGCGCGCTGAAGCCCAGCGCATGGCCTGTCTGAAACCCGCTCTGCGCGCCTGCAGGGCAGAGGCCCCGATCAGGCCGCCCCGCCTCGCCCGCGCGCAAGCCCCCCAAAGGCGTGCAGAATTGCCGCAGCCCCGCGTCATACCCCGCCTGCCATGCTGTGCGATCCGGGGTCACGTCCACCCGCGCGCAGGCGCGTGTATGGCGGGCGAAAATCGCCGTCGCTTCGCGCCCCTCGGCCCCGTCGCGCGCGCCGATGGCCGTCCAGTCGCCCGCCAGACATTCCTCGCGCGAGACTGTGGCACAGCCCGCAAGCCCAAGGCACAGGATCAGAGTGAGGGCGCGCATTCTCACGCCCCCTCGGGCGGGGTGAAGCGCCACGCGGTTGATTGCACGCGCGGCCCGTCTTCGGGGGTGAGCAGGATCGACGGGTAGCCGGGCTGGTTCGGCGCATCGGGCCAGGACTGGCTTTCCAGCGCAATCCCGTATCGGATGGGGGCCGCGTCAAAAACCTGCAGGCCGGGCTCGGTCGTGGCCATCTCCAGCGCAGGCGCACCGGGCGCGCTCAGCCATGCGACAGGGCGCAGCGCTTGCCGCGCGGGCGCGAGGCAGAGGCAATCGTCATAGCCCGGTCCGTCGTGCAGGGCACGCCCGGCGCGCAGATCCAGATGCCCGGCCACAGACACAGGCGGCCCGACAGGACAGAGCCGGTCATCGACGGGCAGCACATGATCCGCTGCCACGCGCAAGTCATGGCCGCTCAGATCCGCGCCGCCGGTCAGGTTCCAGTAAACATGCGGCGCGAGGTTCATCAGCGTGGGCCGGTCCGTCACGGCCACCAGATCGAGATGCAGCGCCAGCCCGTCGACCCGGTAGCGCGCCTCCACCCGCCTGCGCCCCGGAAACCCGCCCTCGCAATGGCCGAGATCCAGCGCGAAAGTCAGATGCTCCGGCCCATGATCCGCAACCTGCCAGTCGCGCCCATGCAGACCGATCGCGCCGCCATGCAGAAGCTGCGTGCCCTCATTGGGCTCAAAGCGCCAGAGCACATCGCCGATCATCGCCTGCGCACCCGAAATCCGCCCGGCGACCGGGCCGACCACCGCGCCGCGATAGCTGGTGTCGCGCTGATACGCCGCGAGCGTCGGCAGCCCCGCGACCAGCCCCGCGCCATCCAGCCAGACCTGATGCAGCCGCGCGCCGTAGGCCAGCAGGTCGACCTGCAACCGCCCTGTGCCGATGCGCAGGATCATTGCGCCATGCGCGCCGCATAAAGCGCCACTGCCGCCGCGTTCGAGACATTGAGCGAGCCGAATTCCCCCGCGCTCGGGACCCGCACGATCAGATCGCAGGTCGCGCGCGTCTTGTCGCGCAGCCCCGGCCCCTCGGCACCCAGCACCAGCGCAATCGGCCCCGGCGGGAAACGCGCAAGCCCCTCGGCCAGCGTCACATCGCCCGTGCCATCGAGGCCCAAGAGCACATAGCCCATGGCTTTCAGCGCCTCCATCTCCTCGGCCAGATTGCGGATGCGCAGGTAGGGCTGGCGCTCCAGCGCGCCGCTCGCGGTCTTGGCAAGCGCGCCGGTCTCGGGCGCGGCGTGGCGCTGGGTGGCGATGACGGCTTTCGCGCCGAACACCTCCGCCGAGCGCAGGATCGCGCCGACGTTATGCGGGTCGCTCACATGGTCCAGAAGCACCACCAGCCCGCGCCCCCCTTCCGGCGCGCAGACCTCCGCGAGCGGCCCCCATGCGAGCGGGCGGACCTCCAGCGCCGCGCCCTGATGCACGGCTTGCGCGTCCAGCGGTGCGGCGAATTTGCGCGGGTCGCTGATCTCCACCTCCATGCCAGAGGCCGCCACGGCCTCCGCGAGCTTGTCGGCCGCGTTGCGCGTCAGGATCAGGCGGCGTTTGTCGCGGGCGGGGTTGCGCAGCGCGTCCTCGACCGCGTGCAGGCCGAAAAGCCAGAGCGTCTCGGCATTTGCGGCCCTGCGCGCCTTTTCCTTGTCGATCACCCATGTGGGTTTTTTCATGGGTCTTCCCCCCGGTCATGCCGCGCGACAATGGGCCATGCGGGCAGGCGGGCGCAAGGGTGTTTTAGCCCTTGACGGGTCGGGGGGGCTTCGGTATTCGGGCGCTCATGAGGGCGACGGGCTGCAAGGTGCGGCAGCGGACTGTAACTCCGCCGGGGAGACCCACGCCTGGTTCGATTCCAGGGTCGCCCACCACCTTCAAAATCAACAACTTAGCGGGTTTTGAAGGGGTGGCGCTTACAATCGGAAAAGCTGAAAAGTAAGCATTTTGTAAGCAGGTCAGTGAGTAAGCATGAGTAAGCGGTAACGCAACCGTGAACAGGC
>PXDM01000535.1 GCA_003565055.1 Paracoccaceae bacterium | reverse complement strand
TCCTCGCCCGCCTTTTCAGCAACCTTGACCGGGTCAGTGGTCGCCGGAAACGCCAGATCGTGGATTTCGATTTCGGCAATGTCATCCGAGTTCTTGCGCCGCTTGCCTACATGGGCATCGGAACAGACCGCAAAAGCGCGAATGGGCGTCTCGGTGTCGTTGGTCCATTCCCGCACGGTCTGTGACATGAGTGCCAGCGAAGGGACCATGAACAGGACGCGCTTGCCCTTCCCGGCAAGGTCTTCAGCGATCTTGAGGGCGGTGAACGTCTTGCCTGTACCGCAGGCCATGATCATTTTGCCGCGGTCCGCATTATCCAGTCCTAGCGCCACTGCTGCAAGTGCATCCCGCTGGTGAAGCATGAGGGATTTCTTGGATGAGAGGACGATCTCGCCACGTGCTTCGAAGATGGACCAGTCGATCCGGCTTTCACGAAGATCCGTCAGGCCGATCCGAACGACAGGGATCGTCTGCCCACGGATCATCTCTTCGGCGTTTGTGCCCCATTCACGCTCTGTTGAGTCGAGCACCACGCGCCGCCGGAATGGCTCCTTCCCCGAGGCCGAGATGAAGCTGTCGATGTGTGATTTCTGGATACGAGTATCGGGTGCGTAGAACTTTGCCTGGATTGCTGCGAACCCACCCTCGTTGCGCAGCTTGGCGACAAGATCGATGCCGACATCCTTGCCATCCCATCCATTGGCCTTGGCCCATTCACCCCAGGTCCAGACGGCGTCATACTCCTCGGCCTGAACGGGATCGTTGAGAAAAAACGCAAGTGCAAGGCGTTCGAAATAGGTGCCCTTTTCGCGCTCAGTGACGGCAGCGTCGCGATAAGATTGAAGGATGCGGTCAACGGCGGTCATGAGAATTCCTTGTGTTCTACCATCAACTTAACGGTCTTTTCAGGACTGGACGATTCCTAATCCTCGGTTGGTGGCTTTGCAGAGCGCATTTCCTGCTTTTTGGAGCTATGAGTCATTGTCTTGCCACATTCATGCCTTTCAACGATACTCACTCGTAACGCGGAACAAAAATGCATCGCATCAAGAGTTTATGCCATGAAATCCGACCGCCGAATATGCAAACAACAGTTATCAAGGAGGGCATGAAATCTGAACGAAGGGGGTTCAAAAACGTTGAGCGATAAAGCCCTGAGCTTGATCGCCTTTCAGTTCCAAGGTGGCCGCAACCGAACGAATGTAGAAACGCTCTTCGTTACCTTCTTTAAGATAGACTGGTGAACGTGCAGGAAGACATTTAACTACTAGAACGCGTTTGTCGTCGTAGTCGTCAAAATGTGGGTGAATGTATAGCATGTGCTTCGCTCCAATCCGATCTTTAACCAGATTGTTCAGATGCAAGTACATCTTGTCTTCTGTTTCAAAAGAGTCCGCATCGATCCCAAGGGCAATTCCGTCATCAGTCACGCCAATAAACAGCGTGCCTCCGCCTTTTGAATTTAGAAACCCAACGAGCGTCTTGAGGGCTGAGTTTTCCATGCGCGGGTCGTTGTCGCCCGTATGCAGATTTCTGCGTAGCGTGGACTTGAATTCAGTTGTCACGTTCTCGCCTTCCGAGATCAGCTCTGCAATGTCCCTCTCTTCCTGTTTTGACTGCAGGCCCATTGGCCCTTTGTCGAGGCGCGCATAGGCGTCCTGAACGACCGTCGCAATCATCTCCCGTCGCTTCAGAAGGAAATCTTCGTATGTCATTTTCGGCCAACCGTCCGGCAATGCATGCCAGTAGAACATTCGCTCCAAGTCCTTCTTTCCAAATCTATTTTCTAATTTCGGTAAGTAATCAGCCGGCGCACTATCTCCGATTTTCGCGTTGTCTCCCCATTCTACAAGAGCGTAGTTCGCAATCTGGTTCTTTTGGGTGGTGGTGATGCGCCCAATGGAATCAAGATATGCACGCGGGAATAGGTGATGGCGCTCAATAGGCGATCGAGGTTCCTTAGTGGACGAGTCCAACAGTTCAGCGACCTTCTGCTCGGAAAACAATACGTTGGCTTCCAAGACCGTAAGTGAAGCGAAATAGGCGAACATTGACGGGCTTCGTGCCGAGGATGTTGCGAGCTCCATTGGAAGAGTAATTTTCCAATAATCGTTGGTAGTTATAGCGCCGCAGATCTGATCTAGCACGCTTTTGAACTGTTCTTTGGTCTCAATTTCTCGCAGCTTCGCCAGATCGGCTTCCATCTTCGATTCTGGAGAACTCGTGAATCGTCCCGTCATAGCAGTAACGAAGAACCATTTTGCAATTAGACGGCGAAGCTCTGGTTCATCGAACTTTAGCTCAGTTCTTCCAAGCAGGTAGAGAATGTATGCAAACAAGACTGCGTTCTGTGAGCTGATCATTTTGTGACTTTTATATCCAGCAAGCCGAATAGCTTTCAGAAAGTCATGCCAGTATTGTAGGTTGAGCACCCGTGCCTGCGCATCTTTTAGCCTTGCGAATTGCTCCTCGCGCCGCGAATCGCTGAATTCTTCCGTTTCCAAATCCTTGCCGCGCAGAATCGAGTAAACATATTGCAGACGGGCCCGACGAAATGCGACCCCGACAGAAACCCGCAATAGCTGATCTGGGTCAGGCTGCATCAAATGATTAAACGGCGACATTTTGTTCGTCGTCGGCACGCGCGCATCGCGACAGAATTTTTCAAGCTCTGCGCGACCTTCATCCCAAAAAACGGACATCAACGTCAGGATAAAGTCAGCCTGATTGAGCTTCTTTCCTTCGGAGTTAATGCGAACGAAAACCTCTGCGACTTGCTCTTCATCGACATTTGCTGTCAATTCCAATGCTGTAAACGGATAAGAGCTGAGCTTTTCCAACCGGTTCAGTGCGGTGCGCGCGCGCCTGCGTTCTTCGTCCGAAAGCTCCTGCACCTTCGTCAAATGTGCAAAATAACTCTCTTTGATGTCATCGAAATCCGCATCGGGATTCCAGATAACAGAGATGTTGGGAAGGAACTGCCGATTGTTGCGCGTTGTCGCATCAGCGACCTCAAACTTCTCCAGTAGAGGATTAAAGCTGATTTCGATCTTTTCGGCGTCGTATCCTTCGCGGATCACGGGCGTGCCGGTCATGACTGCATAAAGCGATGTTAGGCGTTGCTGTCCGTCTACGACAAGCAGGCGCGGGGTCTTTTGCTTGCCGTCCGTCCCGATGGTGCGCGCGCCTTCCACCACGGAAGGTTCCCAAAACAGGAAGAACCCGACAGGAAAGCCCCTGTACATTGAGTCAAAAAGGTTCCGAACTTTCGCGTTCTTCCAGACGAAAGGTCGTTGCAATTCCGGTAGTGCGATGTCGCCAATTCTGATGTCTGAGATCAGGCCGGATAGGTCGTAATCGATCTTCTTGTAAACGGTCTTACTCATTCGGCCATTCTCCGACTATTTCTAGGAAACGTATAATCATATTCCGTAATGATTACCTACACTAACGCGCTGGCGTGGACCTTTCAACGTAGATAGACATACCATATCAAGTGGTTTGGATTGCAACACCGAAGGTGAACAGCCGGGCGGGCAATGCAGATCTGTAGCATGCTCTGGACACTGGACGTCAAAGTTGTCCCTGTATGTCGATTTCCCAAGGGCTATCATCCACCACTTGCTCATACCTTTAGCCAGATTTTTGCGAGTTCAATTGTGTCTGTCGCCGCAAGATGGCTGAGCCTGCCCAGCTCAGCGACAAGGCCCGCAATGCGCGCCTTGCCCATTTTCACGCCCGCCTCCGGCCAGAAGGCCCGCACGGCCAGTGTCTTCCCGTCGCGTTTGGCGTCGAGCCGCCCGATCAGGCGATCCCCTTGCAGCACTGGAAATACATAGTACCCGTACTGCCGCTTGGCCTCAGGCACGAAAATCTCGATCCGATAGTGAAACCCGAATAGCCGCTCAGCGCGGGTCCGGTCACGCAAGGCGGGGTCAAACGGCGACAGGACGCGGATCCGCGAGGAGGGTTCTGGCAGGGAAGCGGCATAATCCAGCGCTTCGCTCGTGGTGAAGCAGCGCCGCAGGGTGCCATCCGCCATGGTGATATCTGCCTCGATGATGCGCCCGCTGCCCAATGCCTGCTTGCACCAGGCTTTTGCCTCTTCGCGCGTGGCGATCTCGAAAAACGCCGCCAACTCGCCGCTGGTGCCAAATCCGAGCCTGTCCAGCGCCCCGGACATTCCCTGATCCACGATTTCCGCATCCGTCAGGTGCGTGGTTCGATAGTCGCGCGGGATCACCCGCTCGGTCAGGTCGAAAAACTTGCGGAACCCCTGCCGATGGCTGACCGCAAGCTGGCCCGAGCGCCACAGGAATTCCAGTGCGGTCTTGGAAGGGTGCCAGTCCCACCAGCCCGACGATCCTTTCTGCTCATCTGTGCCGACATCGCGCGAGGATGTTGGCCCGTTATCCGCGACATGTCTGAGCACAGTCTCGATCTCGCCGTCCCAGCCTTCGCGCCGCCATGCTGGCCAGCGTGCGCGCATCCGGGCCTCGTCGCGGGCGAATTTCAGCCGCCAGATCGGGTAAAACTCCATCGGGATGATGGCAGCATCATGGGTCCAATGCTCGAACCCCGTCCGGGTTTGAGCGACAAGATCCATCAGCGCGCTCGGCCGGAACCGCGTCTGGCGCGACCACAGGATCAGATCATGCGCGCGCGCCAGCGTGTTCACGCTGTCGATCTGAACGAAACCCAGTTTGTGCAGCAGTTGGTCAAGGTCGCGCCCCTTGCCTGTCCCGGATTGCGGGCGCAGCAGAAGGTGCCTGTCGAGAAACAGCCTGCGGGCCGTGCGATTGTCTATAACGGGGACTGCCATCCGGGCAGGTTATGCTGCCGGTCTGTCAGGAGCAACATAGCACGATCCAGTTCCGGCAAGCTCCGCGACACGCTCGGCAACAGTTTCGCGGTCAAACTTTGCAGGCAGCTCGATCAGTGCAATCCCCGTCTCGCGCAAGGCCTGCCGCTTGACGGCATCGCTTTTCTCGGCGCGGGCGCGGCTGTCGCGGGAATTCCCGAAATGGCCCTTGCCCTGATACTCGACCACGGCAGCGACACTCAAATCCGCGTCCAGCAAGACGAAATCCGCGCGTTTGGAATTGATGCTCATATAGCGCTTGTAGCTTTTGTTGCGCAGGAAGGCACCGTAGGAAACCTGACACATCACGCTCCAGCCCGCAGGCAGTTCGGCACGCAGCATTTTGAGGAGCCGCAGTTCCGTCTGGTTCATGAGCGGACGGCGATCAAATGGCGGCGCGAAGACGCCCTTGCGCGAGAGCCATGCAGCGATGATCACGACGAGCAATGCCCCGAGCGCGATCATCCCAAAGCTGACGGGCGTCAATTCCATACTCATCTCCCTGCCAGCCGTGCTGATCGGGCCATGCGTGCATTGGCCCCCGCCGCGGCACTGCCACCGCCTGCAGGCGCGGGCCCCCGCGTCGCCCCACCTGCACCGGGGCCTGAGGGCTGTACTGGCCCGGGCCGTCCCATAAGTCCAGCCATGCGCGCGGCCGACAGGGTGCCAAGGGCGGCCATTGGCCCGCTCATGGCCGAGGTCAGCTGAATATTGCCTGTGATCTGCCGCATGATCACGGGGATCAGGAAGATCGCGAAGAAGGCCATCATGATCATCGCGAAAAACGGTATCGCCTGACCCAGTGTCGCCAGATCGCCGGAATTCACATTACTGGCCATCTGGTCGCTCATCGAGATTATGACCGAGAAGACGGCAGCGATCACGATGGGATAGAAGGCATAGCTGATGATCCCGGTCAGCCAGTTCTGGAAATAATCCTTGGTGGCGT
>PXDM01000547.1 GCA_003565055.1 Paracoccaceae bacterium | reverse complement strand
GCAGCCGCGCAATCAATCGTTTTTCGCGGCACGTGCGGCGGTTCCGTGTCCCTCATCACCCGCGGACACGGCCGAGCCAGATTGCGCAGGCGTCGAGACTTGAACTGCGGCGACCTGCGCCTCATGCGCTTGTTGCTTGCCCTCGGCGTGCCGTCGGGCGCATGGTGTCGGGTGCAGTGTTTGGTTGGACGGCGACGCGCGACACCGGGCCGCGCACCGCTCGGCCGCAGCGGCGCCATTGTGTCGCCGTTTTGTGATGGTGTCTATGCTGCGACCCGGCTCGAGCGGTCGGCGCCGCCCGGCCTCCCGCGCGGCCGCGCCGCGCCCAAGCCCGTGCCCGGGGCGAACCGATCTGAACCGGCCCCGACGAGCGAGCCCATGTCATCCGAGCAGTGGAGTCCGATTTGACCGATGTGGTGAGAAAGCTCTTCGCGCTGCTGGAGGCCCGGGAACGGCGGCGCTTTGTCCTGCTGGCCGGGCTGATCGTGCTGGTGGGCTTCGCCGAATTCCTGAGCCTCGGCGCGGTCATGCTGGTGCTGAACGCGATTTCCGACCCCGAGCAGGTCTCGCAGATGCGTGTTCTGGGATGGGTCCATGACGCTTTCGGTTTCGACAGCGCCCTTGCGTTTCAGACGGCGCTGGTGCTGGGCACAATCGGCGTCATCATCGCCGGTCTGCTGGTCAAGGCCGCCGGCAACTATGCGGTCATCCGCTTTGCGGCCAATTGCGGCTTCACGATCGCGCATCGCATGCTGGGCGCCTATCTGCGCCAGCCCTACCCCTGGATCCTCTCGAAGAACCCGGCCGAAATCAGCCGCACCATCCTGCGCGAATGCGAAAGCCTGGTCGAGGTCGTGCTGGCGCCGATGCTGCGGGTCCTGTCCAACGTTGTCATCGCGCTGGTGATTGTGCTGTTCCTGCTTTCCGTGGCGCCGCTCGTGGCAGTGCTGGCGGTCACGCTGATCGGCGGGGGTTACGCGTTGATCTACCTGAGGTTGCGTCCAGTCCTGAACAGACTTGGCGACGATATGGTCAGGGCCAATGGCGAGCGCTTCCATCTGGTTCAGCAGGCGACATCGGGGTTCAGGGAGGTCAAGCTCATGGGATTGGAGGCCGAGTTCTCGCGGCGCTTCGAACGTCCCACGCGCAGCATGGCGCGGGCAAAGGCGCTCAATCAGGCGTTCAGCGACCTGCCGCGCCATCTTCTGGAGGCCATCGCCTTCAGCGTGCTTCTGGGCATGATCCTGCTGCTGCTGTTTCGCAATGACGGGGACGTTTCGGCCATCGTGCCCACGCTCGGGGTGTTCGCCTTCGCAACCTTGCGGATCCTGCCGGCGCTGCAGCAGATCTATCACTCCCTGGTCGCGCTTCAGTTCGGGGCGGCGGTTCTGGATCACATGCATGACGAATACCGCTCGATCGAGCACAGCATGATCTCCCAGGCGCCCCCGCGTTCGCGCATCCCGGCCATGCCGCTGACCCGCGAGTTGTCACTCAGCAAGCTGAGCTACGCCTATCCCACGGCCACGCGCACCGCGTTGCGCGAGGTCAGCCTGCGTGTTCCGGCGCGCAGCATGGTGGGCATCGTCGGCGGAAGCGGGGCGGGGAAGACAACGCTGGTGGATCTGATCCTCGGGCTGTTGCTGCCGAACTCGGGCGAGATCAGGGTGGATTCCACTCCCCTGACGCCCGATACCCTGCCGGCGTGGCAGCGAACGCTGGGCTATGTGCCGCAGACCATATACCTCACCGACGACACGATTGCGGCCAACATCGCCTTCGGCGTGCCGGCCCAGGACATCGACATGCAGGCGGTGGAACGGGTGGGGCGGATCGCGGCGCTGCACGCGTTCATCACCACCGAATTGCCCGACGGCTACCAGACCCGTGTCGGCGAGCGGGGCGCGCGTCTGTCCGGCGGGCAGCGCCAGCGTATCGGCATCGCGCGTGCGCTCTATCACGATCCGAGCCTCCTGATCCTGGACGAGGCCACATCGGCCCTGGACAACGCGACCGAGCGGTCGGTGATGGACGCCATCGCCGCCATTCGCCGGGACAGGACGATCATCATCATCGCCCATCGCCTGAGCACGGTGAAGGAGTGCGACACGATCTTCGTGATGGACAAGGGAAGCTGCGTTGCCAGCGGACGGTATGACGAGCTTGCCGAGTCCAGCGACGCGTTCAAGCGCCTGCTGGGGGCGGGATGACGGGCCGCGACGCCCCGCCCGGCGCTGCGCCTTCCTGCGGGACCGCTTCGGCACATCGACTGCCTTGCGGCGCATGTCGGCACACAATGCCGAACACGATGTTTCCGAGGCCATCAGCAGCATTCTTGCGCAGAGCTACGACAATCTCGAGTTGCTGGTCCTTGATGACGCGATTCAATGCCGGACAGCCGAGATCGTTCAGGCAGGCCTGGATCGCTGCATCGCCGCAGTCGGGCTGGCGCCTACGCTTGCCGGTGGGCGCGGCTTCCCAAGTCATGGCGGGATCGAACCAGATCGTCAGCGAGCCCCGGCGCTTGAGCGCTTCGATGTAGGCTGGCCAGTTCCTGGTCTTTTAGGTCGGAGGGATGGGTCTGTTCATGCCACACTGGCTTCAAGCGATGCATCCCTCACGGGATTTGTGCAACAGGGCCGATCTTGGCGTCAAACGGCATGCCACTTGGGGACTGTCGGTTCACTCTCCTGCGACCGTCCGCATTTCTTGTACAGGATCAGACCTCTTGGGCCGGTCTTCGTCTGAGCGCGCGCAGGCGAGCGATGACTGCCAGAGATCTTTCGTCTACCGCGACGGTGAAAACATGCGCCAGCACGAATGTGAGTGTCGCATAGAGGATTGCAAGCAGAAGCGGGTGGATTGAAAGATGCACTACAGCGAAGGCGACGAGGGTATAAAGCAGGGGAACATGAACGAGGTATAACGCAAAAGAAATCCGCCCGAACCAGCGAAAAATCGGCCTGCAAAGTGGGCGTTGCAAGCTTTGAAGCGAGATGATTGAGAGCAGTATGAGCGCTGCAGCAACGCTCGCGACTGGGGACTGAGATCGACCGATCCCTTGCAGGATTGGCATACCGTCGACGCCCAGACGCTCCGCCGCGCCCCGTCCCGGAGCGCCGAGGAAAAGTCCTGCCAGAAGGCAGACAAGCGGCAGGGCCGGAGGGAGCGCCCTCAGCCAGCCACGAACATGCGCCTCGTAAAGCAGTGCGCCGAAAACGAATGCCAGATAGGGTTCGGGCAACCACCAGATCCGGTAAATGGCGAGCCCGAGAATGATGAGAAAGAGAACTCGCAACTTCTGCGTCGCGACCGCATATAACAGAAAGATGCCGACCGAGCCGATGAGCTCGATTTGCATTGTCCAGAGCACGTTGTTGAACTGTGATCCGCCCTCGATGAAGTTGAATACCAGGCCATCAGCGATCGCGACGCCCAGCGACGGAATCTCGCTCTGATAGGTATGCGCCGCCCAGGGCGATGGCTCTTCTACGAATTCGACAAGCTCGAGGGTGGCGGTCGGCAGCAAAGTAAGCAGCACCCAGGCAAGGATGACGCTGCCCAAAACAGGTATGGCCAAGCGCAGATAGCGAGCGACGACTGTCACAACAAGCCACTCCCTCCGACGATCCGCCGCACCAGCGATCACGAAGCCGGAAAGGACAAAAAAGATCGAAACTGCAAAACGACCGTTCCATAGGAGGCCGAGCGGTGTGTCCAGAAGAAAGGCAAGGTCGGGGGCCGCAAAAGGCGGGATGAGCGAAGGATGAAGCAGGTAGAAGTAATGAAAGACAACCACAATGCAAGCGGCAATCCCGCGCAAACCATCGAGTGCGACAATCCGCTCAAGTGGCGACGAAATGCTGGGTGAAGGCGCTCCGCTCATCGGATACCGGCAAGCTTTATCGGGCACTAAAGGCAGCTCAAGACGGCGCCATCGCGCTCATGACCAGGCCTGCTTGTGCACCCTAACATGATTATTCTGATACCCCCGAAAAAAACCCGCCCAGCTCAGGCGTTGAATCTGGCAGAGAGCCAATGCCGCGCCGTTCGCACTGCTGCATGAACCCTCGTCGCGGGACGATAATCTACCGGCGTGATGTCAGCAAGGAACCGCTTCGCTCTGGAGTCACAAAGCTGCAGATACATTCGCTTCGAGCCCGACCGACCGACCTCGCGCTTTCGCAGATCGGGATTTGTCAACATTTGCCACAGGGTCAGTTTGGGCAGGGCAAAGTGTGATTGCGATTCGTCAGAGAATGCGTCGACCGAGTAATGTCGCCGACCGAGCGCACGAGCCTCGGCAGGAGTTGGGTTCTCCAGTAGGCGATTCAGTGCGGCGCGTATGTCCGCAGCATTCAGCTTTGACTCCACGTCTTCTTTTGACATCATCCAGTCATCGAGATACCGAAATGCAGCTTCTTGTATTATCGCGATGCCATGCTCGCGCGCGGGTGCGGGTCCGTCAACTCTGCACAGAGTATCATCGGACCGCCTCTCGAAGCAGAAAAAAGGAGGCTGGTCTGTCTTCAGAAACAGTTCGACGAGACGTGCTGTCTCGATTATCTCCCGGCTTGGAGTATCGTCACCGTGATTGTGGAACAAGTATCCTTCAAGCAAGACGTTCGGCGAGCGAAGTTTTGGGGAATTGGCACCGATGAAGTATCCATGTATCTGAGCCTCATTGTCGTTGGCAGACAAGATTTTACTGAGTTGATCAAGTGTGGACCCGAACCAGCCGCAATCGACGGCACATAACAGGCTGTGATCGAGCGCACCAATCGACGCCAGGTAACGCATGTACGCGCTGCGCTCACGAACCGCGCGATCTTCTATCTCGGGCATCCTTGAGCACATGAATGCCTTGAGTTGTGTTTCGATTGCGCCATCATTCTCGACAAGTCTTTGAGCACTCAGAACTTCATCGGCGTCCGGAAGCCCATGGCTCGACAATTCATCGCTGCTTGGTGCAGAAATCATGAGAAATTCGCAATAACGGCGTATCGTCCCATGATCTTGACTGAACAGCAGGGTGCGAAGCAGTGATTCAACGCCCTCTTGTGTCGCTTCGAAGTTTGCCATGGCAACGGATCTTCGCGACACGTAGAGATATTCGGTGTCGACGTTCTGCCCTCGAGACTCGCAAACTTTTCGGAATGCACGCATGAGATGATATCCATCGCGCGACAGAAAGAGCAGTTTGCTTCTTGGAGTTCTTGTTTCGTGGCGACCCAGCAGCCATAGCGAAAACCCTGCGAGGAGCGGGCCCAGGATGGAGTAGCCGAGTTCGTGCAGAACATCGGCTTCTTCAGCCGATATGGGTGCGTGTCGGTGCTCTGAGGCTTCGCAGCTGGTATCTTGCCCGGGCATCGGCGCTTCATGCTGCGACATGTCGCACGCTTCGATCATACTTGTGGTGTTCCGAAGTCCTCAAACCGTGCGACCTTCCCGCGTAAGAGTCCGCGCGCATGATCAAGGAAATTTCTTTCGAGATCAATGCGGATTGTTAATGCCCGCTCTGTCGGCCCGGGGCGGTGTCAGCAAGGCATGATTGCTCGTGCTTTGCTCCGACGTGTCTGAGAGCTGGTCACGCAGCCGTCAGTTGTGCCGCGAAGGCTGTGGAAATTCCCTGATGGCGCACCCGCGACAAGTTGACGCGCCGTTGTTCAGGCGGCGAGGTCAAGGGGCACCGGCTCGATTGGCTGAGAGAGGGCCTCCCCATCCGACAACCATATGCGTCTGGATCTGGACGGACGCCAGCAGCTGTCCGAGCAGCATGGCTCAGACGCCCGCCAGCCGCGGCTGCCGAGCTATTCG
>PXDM01000139.1 GCA_003565055.1 Paracoccaceae bacterium | reverse complement strand
CCCCCCCCCCCCCGCGCCGCGGCCGCGCTCTCGCGCGCTCAGTCGCAGGCCGCGCGCCCTTGCAGACAGTCAGGCGCAAGCGCCTCCGCCGCGCGGATCGCGTCCTGTGTCATCACGTCCCGCAGTGCCGCGCTCAGATCCGCGCTCTGTGCGTTCAGCGCCCAGGCGAGCGCATGGCGAACCTGCTGCGCACCACCCTGCCCGCGCGCCTGCATCAGTGCCAGATTGTGCATCGACGGCGCATGCCCCGCGCGTGCGGCGCGCAGATACCAGCCGCGTGCGGCCTCCATGTCCTGCGCGCGCCCGACCCCTTCAGCCAGCGCGACGGCCAGATTGTGCTGCGCCAGCACATGGCCTTGCGCCGCTGCCGCCTCGAACCACGTGGCGGCCTTGGCCTCCGCGCCTGCCTCCGCCAAAAGCGCGCCGAGGCTGAACTGCGCCTCCGCCATGCCCTGATCCGCCGCCGCGCGATACCAGCGCAGCGCCGCCTCCGGGTCACGCAAGCCCTGGTCCTTGACCTGCGCAAGCGTGAATTGCGCGGCGGGCGCATCCGTCTCGGCCAGCATCCCGTACCATTGTGCCGCGAGCGCCCAGTCGCCGGCCTCAACCGCCAAATCCGCCATGGCCTGTTGCGCCGGGCCATGCCCCTGCGCCGCCGCTGCCGCCAGCAAGCCTTGCGCGCGAGCAAGATCACGCGCCCCGCCCTGCCCGGTCAGATAGAGCACCCCCAGATTATGCTGCGCCAGCACATCCCCGCGCGCCGCCAGCGGCGTCCAGATCGCCCGCGCCTGCGCCGCATCCCCGGCATCCAGCGCCGCGAGCCCGTCCACCGCCCGCACCTGCGCCCCGACCGCGCTCGCCCATGCCAGCGCGCCGAGCCATATCAGAGCCCTCACTGTCACAGCACTCCCCCTGCGTCATCCCAACGCCCCGCGCCATAGGCGAAATCGCGGCCCTTGTCACGCCGCCGCGCCCGCCGCTTGAATGCCCGCGCCGGGGCGCTTAAGCAGGGGCGCGAAAGGACCGCCCCATGGATGCATCCGAGATCGAGACGCTCTTCACCCGCGCCGACGGCCAATTCCTCTGCGCGCGCTGGGGGCGGCCCATCGTGCCCGTGGTCTTCGGGGTCGAGGATGCGACGCTGGCCACGCTCAAAGGCGCGATCGAGGCGGTGGTGAGCCTCGCCGGGCATAAGATGGCCGAGACTGACCCGGAGCTTGGCGTCAATCTGATGGTGTTTTTCTTCCGCGACTGGCAGGAACTGCTCGAAGTGCCGGGGCTGGATCGTCTGGTCGAGGGGCTGGGACCGCTGGTCGCGCGCCTGCAGGCGGCGGGGGCGAACCAGTACCGCGTCTTCCGCTTCGACGCGGCCAACGCGATCAAGGCGGCGTTTGTCTTCATCCGCATGGATGCGGCGCTGGAGGCGGTGTCTGCCGAAACCCTCGCGCTGAGCCAGGCCGTGCAGGTGATCCTTCTGTGGTCCGACACGGCCTTCACGGACCGCTCTGCGCTGGCGGTGGTCGAGGGCGGCGTGATCCTGCGCCCCGAGATCGACGCGCTGATCCGCGCGGCCTATGACCCGGTGCTGCCTGCGGTGGCGACGGACCCGAGCCACGCGCTTCGCCTGAGCGCGCGGATGGGGGGGCTGCAATGAAGGTGTTGGGGGATTTCAAGTTGCTGCCTGCGGAAGAGCGGCTGGTGGCGTGGCTGCAAGCGGGCAATCGCAAGGTTTTTGTGCTGGGCCAAAGCGTCCCCGATGGCCCCAGCGATGCCGTCACCCTGCGCGCCACCTTCATCCGCTACCTCGCCCTTGGTGGCTGCGAGGACTGCCGCCTGCCAGAAACGGGGTTGCAAGTGAAGGGGGCGTATGTTGATGGGGATGAGGACAACAGCGGTGCCACCAAAGGGCTGGATTTCGAAGGGGCCACCCTGCGCCATGATCTGGCGTTGGTGTTCTGCCATATCGCTGACGCGATCATCCTACGCCAGGCCAAGATCAAGAACCTGTTTCTTGATAGGTCAGATCTGAAAGCCGCGATCAGGGCAGATGGCTTGCAGGTGGAGGGCAGTGTCACCGTGCGCAATGCCACGATCGCAGGCGAAGTGCGGCTTCCGGGCGCACGGCTAGGGTGCAATCTGGAATGCGACGGAGCGAAGTTGCAAGCTGAGGGCAAGGCGCTGAGTTGTGACGGGGCGGAAGTTACAGGCGCGTTTTTCTGGCGCGAACGGGCCAAGGCCAGAGGCTGCATGGACCTGACCGGTGCCTCCTTTGGCGCAATATGTGATGATCCGGCCTGCTGGCCGCCTGAGTTGATCCTTAATCGTTGTCGCTATGGGGCGTTTGTGGGGGTTGCACCAACCGATGCGAATAGCCGCCTGAAATGGCTGGCCCTGCAACAGCCAAAGCAATACGGCCAAGATTTCTGGCCCGACCCCTATGAACAGTGTGCTAAGGTTCTGCGCGAGATGGGGCATGGTGCGGATGCACGGGCGATCCTGATCGAGAAGGAACGCTTGCAGCGCATGGCGCGGCGGGAGCGGATTGCGCGCGACTTGGCGCAAGCCCGAAATGACCGCGACACCACCCCCGAAAAAGACGGGCTGCGCCTGCACACGGATCGGGTGATCGGCCATTGGCTGCACCTGACCGGCCTGCGCCTCTGGGACGGCATCCTTGGCGCAGTCGTGGGCTATGGCCGCAAGCCGCAAAATGCCGCGTGGTGGGGGCTGGCCATGTGGCTCATTGGTTTTCTGGTCTTCGCCAATGCCGCCGGTCATGGCGCGATCAAGCCCAATCTGCCGCAAATTCAGCTTAACCCCGCTTGGGTCGAGTGCGCGGATCACCCAAGCGGGCAGTTGGACTGTTTCCTCAACCACTCTGACGCGGCCTCTTACCCGCGTTTCAATGCCCTGATCTATTCCGCAGACACACTGTTCCCTGTCGTGTCGCTGGAGATGCAAAGCTACTGGATCCCCGATGACCGCACCACGCGCGGGATGCTGGCGCGCGGCTATCTGTGGTTTCATATCGCGATGGGCTGGGCGCTGACCCTGCTCGCCGTCGCGGGCTTCTCGGGGCTGATCAAGACGGATAACACCAAATGACCCACACCCACCAAATCCGCGTCTATTACGAGGACACGGACCTCGCAGGGATCGTCTATTACGCCAATTACCTGAAATTCATCGAACGGGGGCGGTCGGAATGGGTGCGCACGCTCGGCCTCGACCAGGGCGCGATGCGGGCGGCGGGGGAGGGTGTCTTTGCCGTGCGCCGGGTGGTGGCCGATTACCTTGCGCCAGCGAAATTCGATGATCTGCTGGAGGTGCGCACGCGCTATCTCAGCCACCGCAGCGCGCGTCTGGTGCTCGCGCAAAGCGTCACGCGGGCGGGCCAGACGCTGTTCGAGGCCGAAGTCACCCTCGTCTGCATCTCGGAGGCAGGCCGCCCGCAGCCCCTGCCGCGCGCCTTGGTGGAAAAAATCAGCGCATAAACCGAATGTATAACGCGCTTGTGTTGGTAAGCCGCTTGCCTTGGTGTATGGTGTCGCGCAAAGCCGCCATGAGAGCGGCGCATTTGAGTGGGCAGAGATATGGATCCGACAACGCTGGCGTCTGCACATGACGTCGATTTCTCGCTCGTAGGGCTGTTCCTGCGGGCCTCCTTCATCGTGCAGGCCGTCATGGTGGGCCTGATCATCGCGTCCTTCTGGTCCTGGGCGATCATCATCCAGAAGCACATCCTCTACCGCCGCGCGCGCGCGGATGCCGAGGAATTCGAGGCCGCGTTCTGGTCGGGCGAGCCGCTCGACGAGCTTTACGACCATATCGGCCCCGCGCCCGAGACCTCGCCGCAGCGGGTGTTCGCTGCGGGCATGACCGAATGGCGGCGCTCGCATCGCTCTGACGGGCGGCTGATCCCCGGTGCGGTCGCGCGGATCGACCGCTCGATGGATGTGGCTATCAACAAGGAAGCGCGCGGGCTGACCGGGGGGCTGACCTATCTCGCCTCGGTGGGCTCGGCCTCGCCCTTCCTGGGGCTGTTCGGCACGGTCTGGGGCATCAAGACCGCGTTCGAGGAAATCGCCATGGCGGAATCGAGCAATCTTGCGGTCGTGGCGCCGGGCATCGCAGAGGCGCTTCTGGCCACCGGGCTGGGGCTTCTGGCCGCCATCCCGGCGACGATCTTCTACAACAAGCTCACCGATGACAGCGAGGAGCTGATCTCGGGCTATGAAGCCTTCGCCGATGAGTTCAACACCATCCTGTCGCGCCAGCTGGACGCCGCCTGATCATGAGTTCGCAATTCATCAAGAAAAGCGGGGGCACGGGGCGGCGCAGGCGGCGCGGTGGCGCGGGCAAGATGTCGGAGCTCAATGTCACGCCGATGGTGGATGTGATGCTGGTGCTCCTGATCATCTTTATGGTCGCCGCCCCGATGCTGACGGTCGGCGTGCAGGTCGAATTGCCGCGCACATCGGCAGGCGCGCTGCCGGTCGAGCAGGAAGAGCCCTTGGCGATCACGCTCATGGCCGACGGGTCGGTGATGATCATGAATTCCGAAGTCGATCCGAACCGCCTGATCCCGCAACTGCGCGCGATCGCGGCAGAGCGGCGCGACAACAAGGTGTTTCTGCGCGCCGAAGGCTCGATCCCCTATGAGCGCGTCGTGCAGATCATGGGCGCGCTCAACACGGGCGGGTTCAACGATATCGGGCTGGTGACGGATCGGGGCGGGCCGCTTTTCGACGACGGCAGCAACTGAGTGGCGTGAAAGGCTAAGGCACAGAGCATGGCCATGGTCCGGGATATCTGGCAGCGTATGGACACGGGACAGCGAGTCTCGGGTGTGGCGCATCTTGGCCTGATCACTTGGATCATGCTCGGCGGGCTGTTCCAGCCGCGCGACAGCTCGCTGGTGATCCCGGTCTCGGATGTGTCGATCATCTCGGCCGAAGAATTCGCGGCGCTCAGCACCCCGGACGCGGCCCCACCTGCGCCGGAACCAGAGCCTGCGCCCGCGCCAGAGCCCACACCAGCGCCGCCCCCGGAGCCCGCGCCGGAGCCAACGCCCGCGCCATCGCCCCCACCTGCACCGGAGCCAGAAGTTCAGGCCCCTGACCCGGTCGCCCCGCCCGCGCCCGAAGCGGTCCCCGCGCCCGAACCCGCCCCGGCGGAGCAATCCACAGGCGTGATCTTCTCGCCCATGCCCGCGCCGGGCGAAAGCGCGCGGCCCCGCCCGCGCCCGGTCGATCGCGTCGCCCCCACGCCCTCCGAGGCCCCGCCCGAGAGCGCGCAGGTCGACATGGCCGCGCAACCCGCCGCCCAGCCGGAACCCGAGGCCGAGACGCCTCTACCCGAGGCCGAACAGGCCGAGACCGCGCCGCCCGAAGCCACGACCGAGATTGTCACCGAGGCGACCGAGACCGACGAGGGCGCGCTCGAACGCGCGGCCATGGCCCCCAATCTCAGCCAGCGCCCGCGCACGCGCCCCGACCGCCCCGCGCAGGCCCCGGAACCGCCGGCCGAAACTGCCGCCGCCCCGGAGCCGCCCGCAACGCCGGCCACGCCGCCAACCCCCGCGACGCCACCGACGCAGACCCCGCCGACCCCGCCCAGCCCGGCGGCCCCGCCTGACGATGCCATCGCCGAAGCGCTTGCCGCGGCCATCGCCGAGCAGATGTCGGGCGGCAGCTCCGGCCCCAGCGCGGCGGCGGCGCTCAGCACGTCGGAAGCCGATGCGTTGCGTCTGGCGATCCAGGCCTGCTGGAACGTGGGCGTTCTGTCGACCGACGCGCAGCAAGTGACAGTGACCGTGGGCT
>PXDM01000155.1 GCA_003565055.1 Paracoccaceae bacterium | reverse complement strand
TCGAATTCGCGCATTACCCGTCCGTGATACATGGCCACGATCCGGTCTGACACACGCAGCACTTCGGGCATTTCAGAGCTGATCACGATCACAGCATAACCCTGCGCTGCCAATTCGCGCAGCAACTGGTGGATCTCGGACTTCGACCCCACATCAATGCCCCGTGTGGGTTCATCGACAATCAGGACACGCGGCTGCATCGAGAGCCACTTGCCGATTACGATCTTCTGCTGATTGCCGCCCGACAGGACGCCTGCCGATTGCTTCCAGCTTGGCGTCTTGATCGCCAGCCGATCGCGATACTGGTCGAAAATCGCGAGCTCCGCGCCTTGTGACACGAAAGGCCCCGCTGTCAGCTCCTGAACCTGCGGCAAGGTCATATTATCGCGGCAGTTCATCTGCAACACAAGGCCCTGTTCCTTGCGGTTTTCCGGAACCAGCGAAATGCCAAGGCCGATTGCGGCACGCGGCGACGAAATATCAACGAGGTCTCCGTCGAGCAGAATGTCCCCCGAGTCCGGCTTGCGCAATCCGAAGAGAGCTTCCGCAATCTCGGTGCGCCCCGCACCCACAAGCCCATAAAAGCCCACCACTTCGCCCGTGCGCACGGTGAAGCTGACATCCTCGAACAGACCGGGACAGGTCAGGTTGCGGACCTCCAGCATGGTCTTGCCGAAACTGGGCGCATCCTCGTCGCGCGACAGGTCCAGACTGCGCCCGATCATCAGGCGGGTCACTTCGTCCTCATCCGTCTCCGCCGTCGTCAATGTGCCGCGATAGGCCCCGTCGCGCAGGACCGTGATGCGGTCGGAGAGGGTGAAAATCTCATCCATGCGGTGCGAGATATAGACAATGCCCACGCCCCGCGCCTTCAGGTCGTTAATGATGTCAAACAGCACCACCTTTTCGGCATCGGTCAGCGAGGCGGTCGGCTCATCGAACACGACAACGCGCGCATCGACGGTCAGAGCCCGCGCGATCTCGACCATCTGCTGATTGGCAATAGAGAGGTGCGCAACTGTCACTTCGGCGCGGAAGCTGCAATTCAACCGCTTCAGAATGGCGTTGGAGCGGTCTTCCAGCGTTTTCCAATCGACCCGCCCGAGGGATTTCAGCGGCAATTCCCCCAGATAGATGTTTTCCGCCGCCGACATTTCCGGCACGAGGCTGAGCTCCTGATGGATCAGCACCACGCCTTGGGCCTTGGCCTCGATGGGGTTGCTCATCCGCACGGGACGGCCTGAGATGATGATCTCCCCTTCATCGGGTTGATACATCCCCGCGAGCACCTTCATCAGCGTTGACTTGCCCGCGCCGTTCTCGCCCAGAAGCGCATGAACTTCGCCGGGCATCACGTCGAAATCCACCCCGTCCAAAGCCCGTACACCCGGAAAGGTCTTGACGATACCCTGCAGGCGCAGCGCTGGTTCTTGTGTTCCAGTCATAGGCGCAGCCCTCCGTCATTTGTCGTGTTGAAGCGTTTGTCGAGGAACAGGACGGCGATCAGGATACTGCCAAGGATGACATAGACATAGAAAGCCGGCACCTGCATCAGGTTCATCCCGTTGCGCAGGATGCCAATGGCCAGGACCCCACCCAGCGTGCCGATGATGTCGCCCTTGCCGCCCGTCAGCTTGGTGCCTCCAAGGACAACCGCCGTGATGACCCATAGCTCGTAGTCGCGGCCCAGATTGGGGGTGGCCGCGCCCATCTGGGTGGACAGCAGCACGCCCGAAAGCGCCGCGAGAAAGCCGATGATCATGAAATTGATCATCATATGCGGGCCGACGCGGATGCCAGCATTGACAGCGGCCTCGCGATTGCCACCAACGGCATAGGTATTGCGCCCATGCACAGTGCGCGAGAGCAGCCAATGAGCGGCCAGCACGCAGAGCACGAAGATGAGCGCGAGCACCGGCAGCGGCCCCACGGAGAGCGCGCTGAAATCCGAATAGGCGAAATTCATCGCATAGAAGGATTGCTCGCCCGTATAGATAAAGACCAGCCCGCGAATGCCGAGCATCGCGCCCAGCGTGACGATGAAGGCATCGACGCCGGTTTTCCAGACGATGAACCCGTTGATCGCACCCATCAGGATGCCGACCAGAAGCGCTATGCAGACCGCAGGAAGGATTTGCCAGTTGCCCCATGTCGCGAAGGCGGCCCAGCTTTGCACATCGACGGCGAAGGCTGCCGCCAATGCAAGGGTCGCGCCGACCGATAGGTCGATATTGCCGTTGATCATCACCAGCGTCATGCCCAGTGCGATCAGCCCGATGGTCGAGGTCTGCACGAGGATGTTCTGGAAGTTGCGGGCATCAAAGAAATGCTCCGTGGAGAGGCTGAAAAAAACGAACACGATCAGCACGAAGCCCCAGATCGGGTTGCGCATCAGCCAGCGCAGGGCGGGGTTCTGATAGAAATATGCCATTGCGGACCTCATGCTATGGGCGAGAACAGGCGGCCACGCTTGGCGGCGACATCCAGCCAGACGGCGACGATGATCACGACCCATGTCACCAGCCATTGCGTGTAATAGGGCTGGCCCATCAGGATCAGGCCGTTCTGGATGAAGGCCAGCATCAACACGCCCAGCACGGTGCGCAGAATGCTGCCCGACCCACCCAGAAGCGATGTGCCGCCGAGGATGACCGCTGCCAGCACCTGCAACTCATAGCCCTGCCCCACATTGTTCTGCGAGCCCATCACCCGGCTGCCGAGGATGATTGCGGCGATCGCCACGCAGAGCGCCGAGATCAGGTAGGTCATGAACACGACGCGCGAGCGCGGAATGCCGGAAAAGACCGAAGCCGTCGGGTTTCCGCCGACCGCGTGCACGCGCCGCCCGAAGGGCATGGAGGTCATGATGATGTGGAAAATCAGAGCAAGCGCGCCGAAGATGATGATCGGAGTGGCGACGCCGAACACCGCGCCGCGCCCGAATATCGCGAACCATGTGCCGCGCTGATCGGCGATATCTACATTCTGCCCGCCGCTATAGATCAGGACCAGCCCCTGAATGGCAGACAGCATCCCCAGCGTGACGATCAGCGAATTCAGCCGCAGGATACCGATCAGGAAACCGTTGATCGCGCCCAGGCACAGAGTGGCGAGGACCATGATCGGGATCGCCAGCTCCGGGCCGATCTTGTCATGCAGATCGACCACCAAGACTGTCGCGAAGGACAGCATCGAGCCGACTGACAGGTCCAGATTGCCTCCGATCACGACTATGGTGACGCCGATGGCCATCACCCCGATGATCGCGGATTGCCGGAATACCGACATGATGTTGTCGGCCGACAGGAAGCGGTCCGACATCAGCGAAAAGGCAATCATGAACACAATGAAGGCCACGAGGATCCCCTGCTTCGCAATCGCAGGACCCCCGGCCTTGAGGCGGGTCATCAACATCTGGCTCCTCCCGGATGGTCAGTTGCCGCGCTCTCCCAAGCGCGGGTGACGTTACGCAGAGCGTAGCATCAAAATCGGAGCGGGTCTTGCCCGCCCCGGGTCTTGTCTCGACTCGCTCAGAATACCGGGCGGTCGAATTCGTGCATGTTCTCTTGCGTGATCTTGGGCGTGTCGAAATAGTTTAGCTTCGGCACATCCTCGCCCGCCAGAATATCGAGCGCGGTCTGAAGGGCGGCGCGGGCGTCATCGACCGGGGATTGATAGACCGAGCCCCAGTATTCGCCGCGTTCCATCGCATCATAGCCGACCGCGAAATTGGTGGCGCCAATGAACACCATGCCTTCGGCGCGACCCGCTGCGAGCGCCGCATTCAACGCGCCGACACCCATGTTGTCATCGCCGGAATAGACCCCGTCAATCTGGTCGAAGCGGGTCAGGAAGGTTTCCATCGTGCGCTGTGCGCGCTCGCGGTTCCAGTCGCCGGGCTGAATGTCGAGCTGCGTCACACCGGGGCACATTTCGGCGAGCCTGTCGTCAAAGCCCTGCTGGCGCTCAATCGCTGTCGTATAGCCAGGCATGCCGGTAATCTGGACGATCTGGCCCTCGCCGCCCAGTGCGTCGCACATCATCTCGGCGGAATAAATGCCCTGCTGGATGTTGTTCGGCCCCGAAAAGGCGGCGATGAAGTCCATGCCCGCTTCAGCAATGTTCGAATTGGTCACAACAACAGGAATACCCTCGCGATGGGCGTTGCGCACAGCCGGGACAACCGCCTGACCATCGGTCGGCCAGATGATGATGGCATCGACGCGCTGCTGGATCAGGTCCTGCATCTGGCTGATCTGGCGGGCCACATCGCCGCCTGCATCAAGCACGATCACCTCGACATCCGGGTTCGCCTCAGCGGCCTCGATGAATGCGCGCTCATAAGTGGTCTGGTAGCTGTCAATGCCGACATTGTTCTGTGTGATGCCAATGCGCAGCGTGTCGGCTGACGCCGCAGCGCTCAAGGCAAGTGAGCCACAGCTTGCCAGCAAAATCCTCGTGGTCTTGGTCATGTTCTTCCTCCCAAATGTCTCTCGGTGTCGCTCAGCGCTGGAAGACAATTCCACCCCCCGCATCACGAACAGCATCTGCATCTTTGCCGTCCGCGCCCGGTGACAACACTGCGAATTTAGCCGCTTTGAACATTAAAAAGGTCATTATGGATATTTCGCCCGTATGATCGGGTGTCGAGTTTGGACATCCTGAGGAGCAATACAAATGGCCACACCGCGCAAGGGCGGCTTCGTGCCGGATTCGAGAGAAAAGAGACGCAACGTGCAAATGGGAAATGTTCAAAAGGAAAATTTCTCTCGGGTGCCGCAACACGCCCCGATTGCCGTTGAGTCGGCAGCGCTGCCTGCAGCCTTGACCTTTCTGCAAAGCACGATGTCCGAACTGGACACTGCGCTCGAAGTCGCCGAGCCGAATGCCTATCTGAACATGGTCGCAGCACTCTTGCGCGCGCATCTGGGCGGCAAGATCGTGACGGCCACGATGCTGATCGCGGCGTCCGATGTGCCCTATGCCACCGCGCGGCGCAAATTGCAGAAGCTGCTCGACAATGGCCTGATCGAGCAACGCGTCAGAACCCGTTCGGGAAAATCGTTCTCGCTGCATCCGACCGACCGGCTGATGGAAAATTGGCGGCAATTCTCTGACCGGATCATCCGACTGAGCGCCGAGGTGACGGGCAGCACCACGATTGATGAACGCGAATATTATTACGGGGCGTCCTATCTGCCTGCGAGCCAGTCCATCGGCCCCCCGCAAGTCCTGCCCATGCCTTTGCAAATCGGCGGCGGGGGGCGGGTGCTGGTCCATGGCGACCCGACTTTCATGGTGATGGACAACCTCAAGCGGCAATTCGAGCAGATCATCGGCACCAATATCAGCCAGCGTGCTTTCTCCATCGACCGGCTACGCACCGAAGCACTGCGCAACGCTGAACGGCGTTTCAGCAAATATGACATCATTGCCGTGGACCTGCCCTGGATCGGCGAATTCGCCGAGAAAGGCGTTTTGATGCCACTGGATGCCTGTCTCGATGTGGCCCGCCTCGACCCGCCCGATTTCCACACTGCGGGCTGGACGGCGACACATTGGGGCGGGCGCCCTTACGGCGTGCCCGGCCAGACCACGCCAGAGCTGCTCTTCTATCGCAAGGATCTTTTTGCCGAGGCGGGTCTTGAGCCGCCTGCGACGACCGATAAACTGCTCGCAGCGGCGCGCCATTTTCATGCGCCCCAGCGCGGACGCTACGGGATTGCGTGGAACGCGGCGCGCGGCACGGCACTGGGGCATCAGTTCCTGATGACGTGCGCCGATTTCGGTCAGCCGATTGTCAATCTCGACCCGATTGCAGG
>PXDM01000099.1 GCA_003565055.1 Paracoccaceae bacterium | reverse complement strand
TACCGGCTGCCGAGCGGGTTCGAATACACAGGCGAATGGTTCGAGGGCGAGATCCGGGGGCAGGGCGTGGCGCGCTATCCGTCGGGCGCGGTGTATGAGGGTGCGTTCCTCGCAGCAAAGCCGCATGGGCAGGGGAAGATGACCTTTGCCGATGGCTCGACTTATGAGGGCGACTGGGTCGAGGGGCGGATCGAGGGTGAGGGTGTGCGCGTCTTTGTCGATGGCACGACCTATGAGGGCGCGTTCATTGATGGCCAGCATGAGGGCGCGGGCTTGCTGACGCGGCCCGATGGCTACCGCTATGAGGGTGATTGGGTCGCGGGGCTGCGCGAGGGGCGGGGCGTGATCACCTTCCCCGATGGCTCGACCTATGAGGGCGAGATGCGCGCCAATCTGCGCCATGGTGAGGGGGTGCTGACGCGGCCCGACGGGCTGGGCTATGAGGGCGCGTGGGAAGAGGGGGAGTTGCATGGCGAGGGTGTGCTGACCCAGCCCAATGGCGATGTCTATCGCGGCGGCTTCCGCGCGGGGCTGCGCGAGGGGGCGGCGGTGGTCGAGCAGGCGGATGGGCTGGTCTTCGAGGGAACCTTCGTCAATGACCTGCGCGAAGGGCCGGGGACGCTGACCGGAGAGGATGGCTATCTCTATGAAGGCACCTGGGTCGCGGGGCAGATCGAGGGCGACGGGCGGCTGGTGCAGCCGGATGGTTCGGTCTATGAGGGCCAGTTCCGCGCAGGGCTGCCCGATGGCGCGGGCACGATCACCTATGCCGATGGCGCGAGCTATGAGGGCGACTGGGCCGAGGGGCAGTTTCATGGTCAGGGGCGCGCAGTCTTTGCGGATGGTGCGGAGTATGAGGGTGGATTTGTGCGCGGGCTCTCGGAAGGCTCCGGCATCATGACCTTCGCCGATGGGCGTGTCTATGAGGGCGATTTTCTGGGCGGCGAGATGCATGGGCAGGGGGTGATGCGTTTCCCCGATGGATCGGTCTATACGGGCGAATTCGCGGAAGGGACGCGCGACGGGCTCGGGCGGATCGAGATGGCGGATGGGTTCGTGTTTGAGGGCGTTTGGTCGGGCGGGCAGATCTCGGGCGAGGGGGTGGCCACTTATGCGACGGGCGATGTCTATGAGGGCGAATTCCGCGACGGGCAACGCCACGGGCGCGGGGTGCTGCGCTACGCCTCGGGCGAGGTGCTCTCGGGTGATTGGGAGAATGGTCGCCTGACCGTGCGCGACGACGACTGAGGGCGCGATGGCCAAGATGCGGCGCAAGGGCGATCTGCCGCAAAAGACCTGCGTGCATTGCGGGCTGCCGTTTTCGTGGCGCAGGAAATGGGCGAAGGTCTGGGACGAGGTGCGCTACTGCTCGGAGCGCTGCAGAAGGGCGGCGCGTGCGGGAGGCGAGAAGGGATAGAGGGCAACGGCCATGCGCAGGGCCTTGCGGATCTTCGCGACATCCGTCCAGCACATGGCCCACGATAGGCTGCGCATTCCAGAGCTTGCGGCCAGAACGCCACCCTGTCCCATGTCCGACGCAACGCACCGGTGCGGCGTGCGCATGCAGGTCAGGGCGCGGGTCGGCTCGGTCGAACAGCGCGCGGCCCGCCTTGCTTCGCGACCGCATCGAAGCTTGACTGAAGGCCAAGCTTTGTGCCTGGCGCTGACGCGCAGGAAACAAGTGGATCGAAAGCAGTGAAGACACAGGCAGCGCCGCCCGTCTGGGGCACAGAGCAGGCCTTCGCAGGTTACGAGGCCATCAGCCGGTCGGGATGCCGTCAATCTGAAGGATGCGGAGGAACTCTTTCATACGACCTCCGAGACCTCTGCCCATGGCTCGCATAAGCGCCCCCATGCCAAAGTGCTGCGGCGTTCACAGGCTGATGTGATGACAATCGCGCGCGAAGGGTGTAAGTCCGGGGAGACAAGACCCGGTTGAGCGGGCAGGAACAGGAAACGGACGGAACAGATGCGTATTTTCCCAAGGTCGGTGGGCATGCGATACTTGCGCGTGATGGGGGTGGCCCTTGGGGTCTGGGCGATAGGGCTCGCTGCTGCGAGCGCGCAGACCCTGCTCTCGCCCGTGCGACAGGTCAATGACCGGGTGATCACGGCCTATGACCTCGACCAGCGGATGCGGTTCATGGAGGCGCTGAATTCGGGCGGGGCCGATATGCGTCGTGAAGCGCTGACCCGTCTGACCGAGGAAGCCGTCCAGCGCGATTATGCGCAGCGGCGCAATGTGCGCGCCAATCGCGACGAAATCCGCGAAGGCATGGCCGAATTCGCCTCACGCGCCGAGATTTCGGCGGAGGAGTTGGTCTCGGCGCTGGCCGAAGTCGGCGTGGAGCGCGCGACCTTCGAGAATTTCGTGGAAGCGGGGCTCTTGTGGCGCAAACTGGTGGGGCAGGAACTGCCCGCGCTGGTGTCTGTGTCAAGCGCCGATATGGCGCGGTCGCAGGACACGACGGCGATCCTGGGACGCCAGCGGGTGCTGCTGTCGGAGCTCTTCCTGCCCGCCGACCCGCAATTCGCCGAACCCGTGGCCGAGATCATCGGCCTGATCCGTGCGGCGCGCAGCATTCCGGAATTCTCGGAGATCGCGCGGGAATTCTCGCTTGCGGGCACGCGTGAGCAGGGGGGGCGCCTGCCGGATTGGGTGCCGCTGGAAAACCTGCCGGGGCCGCTCGCCGCGCAGCTGCGAGAGGCACGGGCCGGGCAGATCATCGGCCCGCTGGAGCTCGGCGGCGCGATTGCGTTTTTCCAGCTTCGCGCCATCGAGAGCACGCGCGACATTCCGGCGGACCGGGTGCAGGTTAGCTACGCGCGGTTGCTTCTGCCGGGCGGACGCAGCGACGAAAACCTCGCGCGCGTGGCGCAGATGCGCGGGCAGGTGGATAATTGCGCAGGGCTTGGCCCCTTCGCGCGCGGGTTGCCCGAAGAGGCACTGGTCGAGCGCGAAGCGCTGATGCGCGAGATCGCGCAATCGGATGCAGTGGAACTGGCGCGGCTCAATCGCGGCGAGATTTCGGCCAATACGACGGAAGGGGGCAACCTCGTCGTGCTGATGCTCTGTACGCGCGAGCTTCAGTTTGACGAGCCGCCCTCGGAGAACCGGGTGCGGAACATGGTTTTCGAGCGGCGGCTGAGCGCCATGGCGGATCTGCGGTTGCAGGAGCTTGTCGCGGATGCGGATATCGTTGATTTCTGAGGGAATAGGCGTGCTTGCGTCCGGGGGGGGGCACGCCGTTTGCGTCAGTCAGCCGCCTCCGGGCTCGCATGCGCGCCGCGTTCGCGATAGGGTGTCGTGTCGTAATGCGCCCGGTAGCATTTTGAGAAATGCGAGGGCGAGGTGAAGCCTGTCGCCAGCGCCACGCTGATCACGCTCATATCCGTCTGCATCAGCAGATTGCGCGCGCGCTCCAGCCGCAATTCCATGTAATAGCGTTTTGGGCTGCGATTCAGATAGCGCCGGAACAGCCGCTCCAGCTGGCGGGTCGACATATCCACCTGATCGGCCAGATCGGCCGGGCTGATCGGGTCTTCGATATGGTTTTCCATCAGCGCAATGACCTGCGCGAGCTTGGGATGGCGCACACCGATGCGGGCCGGGATCGACAGGCGCTGGGTATCGCGTGTCGTGCGGATCGCGGAATAGACCAGCTGATCAGCAATCGCATGGGCGAGATCGGCACCCTCGTCATTGGTGATCAGCGTCAGCATCAGGTCCAGCGGCGCCGTGCCGCCCGCCGAGGTCATGCGTTTGCCATGGATCACGAAAACGGATTTCGTCAGGATGATCTCGGGGAAATCCTCGATCAGCGCGTCGTGATTCTCCCAGTGGATCGTCGCGCGGTGACCGTCCAGAAGCCCGGCCTTCGCCAGTGTCCAGGCCCCTGTGCAGATGCCCGCGACGGGATTGCCATAGCGTGCGCGCTTGCGCAGCCAGGACAGCACGCCGGGCGTCGTCGCGCGCTGCACATTGACCCCGCCACAGACCACAATCAGCGCATCATTCGCGATATCGCCCATGCCGCCCGAAACCGCGACCTCCGTCCCGTTCGAACAGCGCACCGTTTCGCCGTTTTCGGAGATCAACTGCCATTCATAGAGGGGTTTGTTCGCCATGCGATTGGCCAGCCGCAGGGGCTCCAGCGCGGCGGCGAAGGCCATCAGCGTGAAGCGCTCAAGGAGCAGGAAGACCACGTGATGACGCGCCCGCGCATCTGATCGGGCAGCAGGAGAGGCGGGGGAACTGGTCATCGGAAAGGCCGCGCAGATGGACAAATTTGCGCGACAAAATCAAGTTTTGCTGGCTCAGGCAAGAGCAATCGTATTTGCATGCGCCTCGGGCTCTTTGTATAGAAGGCCCGGCGGTCCTGCGACCGCTAACACGGCTGAAACCCTGACCAGACAGACCCGGAGGCTTCCCATGACCCATGGCTGGACGAAATCGACCTGGCGCACGCGCCCGCGCATCCAGATGCCTGACTACCCGGATCTGGCGCAGCTTCAGGCTGTAGAGGGGCAGCTGTCGAATTACCCGCCGCTGGTCTTCGCCGGCGAAGTGCGCGCGCTCAAGCGCAAGCTCGGGGCCGCCGCCAAAGGCGAGGCGTTTTTGCTGCAAGGGGGCGATTGCGCCGAGAGCTTCGCGGCGTTCACGGCCGACAGCATCCGCGACACGTTTAAGGTGCTCTTGCAGATGGCGATCGTGCTCACCTATGGCGCGAAAGTGCCAGTGGTCAAGGTCGGGCGTATGGCGGGCCAATTCGCCAAGCCACGCTCCGCGCCGATGGAGAAGGTCGGCGAGCGCGAATTGCCGAGCTACCGGGGCGATATCATCAACGGGTTCGATTTCACGCCCGAAGCGCGCATCCCGGATCCGGCGCGCATGCTGCAGGGCTACACACAGGCGGCGGCAACGCTCAACCTGTTGCGCGCTTTCTCCAAAGGCGGCTTTGCCGATATGCACCGCGTCCATTCCTGGACGCTGGGCTTTGCCGAGGGGGAAAAGGCCGAACGCTACCGCGAGATGACCGACCGCATCACCGACACGCTCGATTTCCTGACCGCTGCGGGCATCACCTCCGAGACGAATGATGATCTGGCGACCGTCGATTTCTACACCAGCCATGAAGCGCTGCTGCTGGAATATGAAGAAGCGCTGGCGCGGATCGATTCGACCTCGGGCCTGCCGGTTGCGGGCTCGGGGCATCTCATCTGGATCGGGGATCGCACGCGGCAAGTGGATGGTGCGCATGTCGAATTCTGTCGCGGGGTGCAAAACCCCATCGGGCTGAAATGCGGCCCCTCGATCAGCGCCGATGACCTCAAGCGCCTAATGGCCGCACTCAACCCCGATAACGAGGCCGGTCGCCTCACGCTCATCGCGCGTTTCGGGGCCGGGCAGGTCGGTGATCACCTCCCGCGCCTGATCCGTGCCGTGCGCGAGGAGGGCGCGAATGTGCTCTGGACCTGTGATCCGATGCATGGCAACACGATCAAGTCCTCCTCGGGCTACAAGACGCGGCCGTTTGACCAGGTGCTGCGCGAAGTGCGCGAATTCTTCGCGATCCACAATGCCGAAGGCACCATCCCCGGCGGTGTGCATTTCGAGATGACCGGGGCCGATGTCACCGAATGCACCGGCGGCGTGCGTGCGGTCACGGATGAAGACCTGTCGCAACGCTACCACACGGCTTGCGATCCGCGCCTCAATGCCAGCCAGTCGCTGGAGCTTGCCTTCCTCGTCGCCGAAGAACTGGTCGGTCGCCGCCAGCAACTCGCCGCGACAGGCTGACCCGGTCGCATGGGCTTTCATCTTTGCCCAAATATCCACGGG
>PXDM01000303.1 GCA_003565055.1 Paracoccaceae bacterium | reverse complement strand
GGGCTCGGCCGTCTCGCCCGAAGGCAGCGTCACGGCTTGCGCTGCCGCTGCAGGCGCGCCGAGCATCGCCAAACCCGGAATGATCAGTTGCGCCAGCCGCATGTCGACCCCCTCAGAGCGGGATATTGTCGTGTTTCTTCCATGGTGTATGCAGCGCCTTGTTGCGCAACGCCGCGAAGGCCCGCGCCACGCGCTTGCGGGTCGATTGCGGCATGATCACCTCGTCGATGAAGCCTTTTTCAGCCGCCACGAAGGGATTGGCGAAGCGCTCTTCATATTCGTTGATCCGCGCTGCGGTCTTTTCCGCATCGCCTAGTTCGGAGCGATAAAGGATTTCCACCGCGCCCTTGGACCCCATCACCGCGATCTCTGCGGTCGGCCAGGCATAGTTGAAATCCGCGCCCATATGCTTCGAGGCCATCACCACATAGGCCCCACCATAAGCCTTGCGCGTGATCACGGTCACTTTCGGCACCGTCGCTTCGCCGTAAGCATAAAGCAGTTTCGCGCCGTGCTTGATCACGCCTGCATATTCCTGACCCGTCCCCGGCAGGAAGCCCGGCACGTCCACAAGTGTCAGGATCGGGATCTCGAACGCATCGCAGAAGCGCACGAAGCGCGCGGCCTTGCGCGAACTGTCGATATCAAGGCAGCCCGCCAGAACCATCGGCTGGTTCGCGACGACGCCCACGGTCCGGCCTTCCAGACGGATGAAGCCCGTGATGATATTCTTCGCGAATTCAGCCTGAATCTCGTAGAAATCGCTCTCATCCGCGATTTTGAGGATCAGTTCCTTCATGTCATAGGGCGTGTTCGGATTGTCCGGGATCAGACTGTCGAGGCTCGGCTCCAGCCGCGCAGGGTCGTCGAAGAAGGGCCGCACCGGCGGTTTCTCGCGGTTGTTGAGCGGCAGGAAGTCGATCAGACGGCGTACTTCGATCATTGCCTCGACGTCATTCTCGAAGGCCGCATCGGCGACGGAGGATTTCCGCGTATGGGTGACGGCCCCGCCGAGTTCTTCGGCGGTGACCTGCTCATTGGTCACCGTCTTGACCACATCAGGGCCGGTGACGAACATGTAGCTCGAATCCTTCACCATGAAGATGAAGTCAGTCATGGCTGGCGAATAGACCGCGCCGCCCGCGCAAGGCCCCATGATGACGCTGATCTGCGGCACCACACCCGAGGCGCGGATATTGCGGTCGAAGACTTCGCCGTAAGCGGCAAGGCTCGCCACGCCCTCCTGAATCCGCGCCCCGCCCGAGTCATTGAGCCCGATCACCGGCGCGCCGTTTTGCATGGCCATATCCATGATCTTGCAGATCTTGGCGGCATGGGTTTCCGACACGGAGCCGCCCATGACAGTGAAATCCTGCGCGAAAACATAGACCTGCCGCCCGTTGACCGTGCCCCAGCCGGTCACAACCCCGTCGCCCGCCGGGCGCTCGGCCTGCATGCCGAAATCGACGCAGCGATGGGCCACGAACATGTCGAATTCCTCGAAACTGCCCTCATCGAGCAGAAGCTCGATCCGCTCGCGCGCGGTCAGCTTGCCCTTGGAATGCTGCGAGGCGATACGCTTCTCGCCGCCGCCCAACCGGGCAATGCCGCGCCGTTCTTCGAGCTGTTGCAGGATGTCTTTCATGAGCGCCCCTCCGCCGTGCCGTCTGAGTTTCGCCGGACCATAGAAGCCCGCAGCGCCGCAGGGAAGCAAAATTCGGAAAATTTGCAAAGCCCGCAGGCAAAATTTTGGAAAATATGCAAAGCCAGATGCGACTTGCCTTTGTCGCGCAAAGGTTATTTTGTGAACGTGTTCACCAACCGGATGCAGCCACGCCCGCGCAGGAAAGAGAAGATGACGCAGAGCCCCGCCGCGCCCCAGACGGCCCCTGTCAGGTTTCTGGACGCCGCGACCCCGCCCCATGTCGCGACGCTGGTTGCGCAAGCCTCCATCGCGGCGCTGGCGATGAATGTGTTTCTGCCCTCGCTGCCCACGATGACGGCCTATTTCGGCACGGATTACGCGGTGATGCAGCTTTCGGTCTCGCTCTATCTGCTGGTCAATGCGGTGCTGCAACTCTTCATCGGCACGATTTCGGACCGTTTCGGGCGCAGGCCGGTGATGATCGCGGCGCTGATCGGCTTCATCCTCGCGACGATCGGCACCTTGCTCGCGACCTCGGCCACGATGTTCCTGATCTTCCGGATGCTGCAAGCCGTCGTCGTGACCGCCATCGTCGTCAGCCGCGCCGCGATCCGCGATGTGCTCGACGAGGGGGCGGCCGCCTCGCGCATCGGCTATGTGACAATGGGCATGGCGATTGTGCCGATGATCGCGCCTGCGATGGGCGGCGCGCTCGATGAGCTCTTCTGCTGGCGCGGCAGTTTCGCGCTGATGCTGGTCGCGGGGCTTGGCGTGCTGGCACTGACCTGGCGCGACATGGGAGAGACGAAGCGCGATCTCGGCGGCTCCATGTCGGGTGTGCTGCGCGAATTGCCCGAATTGATGCGCGCGCGGCGTTTCTGGGGCTATTGCGGGACCGCGACCTTCGCCTCGGGCGCGTTCTTCGCCTATCTGGGCGGCGCGCCTTTCGTCGGCGCAACGGTCTTCGGGATGAGCCCCGCGATCCTCGGCGTCTTCTTCGGGGCACCTGCGGTCGGCTATGCAGTGGGCAATTTCCTCTCGGGCCGCTTTGCCGCGCGTGTCGGGATCAACCCGATGATCCTCGTCGGTGCGCTGGTGGCCTTTGGCGGTATGGTGCTGCTTTTGCTCCTGTTCCTTGCCCTGCCCGCGCATCCGCTGATTTTCTTCGGCTGTTTCGTCTTCATCGGGCTTGGCAACGGCATGCTGCTGCCCTCGGCCACATCGGGCATGATGTCCGTGCGCCCGCATCTCGCAGGCACCGCGAGCGGCATAGGCGGCGCGATCATGATCGGCGGGGGCGCGGCGCTCTCGGCGCTGGCCGGTGCGATCCTGACGCCCGAGACGTGCGCATTGCCGCTGATCTGGCTTATGGCGGCCACGACCGGGCTGGGGATCGTGCCGCATCGCTATGTGCTCTACCACGAGAAGCAGATTTCGGCTTGACCGCTGCGCGGCGCTTTGCAAACTGACTTGCAAAGCCGCAAACTCAGTCGAGGCCCCATGCCCCCACAGAAACTCTATGCTGGTGCGAAACTGCGCGAGACGCGCAACCATCTGGGCCTGACGCAGAAGGATTACGCCGCGCGGCTGGGGATTTCGCTGCCCTATCTCAACCAGATGGAGAACAACAACCGCCCGCTCTCGACGGGCGTGGTGCTGGCGCTGGCGCGCGAATTCGGGATGGATGTGACCGAACTGTCGGCAGGCGACAGCGAGCGGCTGGTCTCGGATCTGCGCGAAGCGCTGGCCGACCCGCTTTTCGCCAAGGCCGCCCCGGCCCTGCCCGATCTGCGGTTGGTGGGCGCGAATGCACCGGGATTTGCGCGCGCCTTCCTCGATCTGCACCGCGCCTATCGGCAGGGGCAGGAACAACTCGCCTCGCTCGATGAGGCGCTGGGGCGCGAGGACAGCACGCTGCGGCTCAGCCCCTGGGAAGAAGTGCGCGATTTCTTCCACTATTGCGACAATTACATCGACGCTGTGGACCGCGCCGCCGAGCATTTCGCGACCAGCGGGCGCGATGTGATGACGCTCGCGAGCGAGGCGCTTGCCCGCCACAAGATCACGCTGCGCCACACACAGGGCCGCGCGTTGCGGCGGCTGGACCCGGACAGCCGCGTGCTGGAAATCTCGGCCAAGGCGACGCGGGCAACGCAAGCTTTCCAGCTTCTGCATCAGGTGGCGCTGATGAGCCAGAGCGACCTGCTGGAAGCAACGCTCGATCTGGCACGGTTCCAGTCGCCTGAGTCGCGCGCCATCGCAAAAATCGGGCTGGCCAATTACTTCGCCGGGGCCGCGCTGATGCCCTACCGGCGCTTTCAGGAGGCCGCGATTGCCACGCGTCACGATCTTGAGACACTCGCCGAGCAATTCGGTGCGTCCATCGAGCAGGTCGCGCACCGGCTCTCGACGCTGCAGCGCCCCGGCGCGAAGGGCGTGCCGTTTTTCTTCGTGCGCGTCGATCAGGCGGGCACGATCACAAAGCGCCATTCGGCCACGCGACTGCAATTCGCGCGTTTCGGCGGCGCCTGCCCGCTCTGGAACGTGCATCGCGCCTTCGAGACGCCGGGCCGGTTCCTGCGCCAGCTGGCCGAAACGCCCGACGGGATGCGCTACTTCTGCCTTGCGCTGGCCGTGACCAAGGGCGGCGGGGCGTTTCACGCACCCGTGCGGCGCTATGCGATCTGTCTGGGCTGCGAGATCGACCATGCCGGCGCGCTGGTCTATTCGGACGGGATGGATATCAGCCGCGCTGCGGCCTTCGATCCGATTGGCATTTCCTGCCGCATCTGCGAACGCGACGACTGCCATCAGCGCTCCGTCCCGCCGCTGGAGCGGCGACTGCGTATCGACCATGACACGCGCGACCTTTTGCCCTATCAGATCGAATAGGCGCGCGCGGTTTTCGGCCCATGCGCGCGTGATCCCGGCAATGCGCCCCGATCACCGGGAGTTCAGCAAAATCCCCGACACGGGCGCAATCGCGACCTGTTCAGGAGGCCCGTCCCCGGTCCACATCTCGATGGCCTCCATCGTTGCCGCGTTGGAGGCGTCCCCGAACACGATCACCTGCCCGGTCTGGCTGGCCTGAAACACGGCACGGTCGAGAAAGCGGCGGATCGTGAAGGCGCTCTCATCCCCCGCATCAAGACTGCGGAACACCTCCGCATGCGTGATGCCCGATGACTGCGCCGCACGCGCCGACTGGGCCAGACCGCCCGAGAAGGTCAAAAGCCCATGCCCGTCCTGCGCCAGAAGCGGCAGCACTTGCGACAACAGCCCGACATTGCGCGCGAACCCGCTTTCAGGCAGATCAATCACTGCCACAGCCGTCGGAACTGCGGCAAAAAACGCGCTGAAGGTCACATCCAGATCGCTCGCTGTTGCGCCTTCGGGGATGCTTGTCGCCAGGATCACGACTTCCTTGCCCGCATCACGGTAAAGCTCCGCCGCCTCGGTTGCTGAACTGTCGAGCGGATTGAGCGCAATCGTCAGGGGCAGGTCAACCTCCGCCAGCGCCTGACGCATTGAGCTGGGCAAGCCGGGATCCGCGAGAATAACGGCCATGCGTGCGCGGTCCTCAGTGCCCGCGTAAAGCGAATTGCGCTCAAGCGCAGTGACGACGGCCTCACTCGGGGGCGGCACATCCGCTGCGCGTGCCAAGGGCGCATCCGTGCCACCGATCTGCGGCAGGCGGGATATGCGCGCGCCGGGCTGTGCAGTGGCAGGCTCCGTGCCGGGTCTGGGCGCGGCGGCGAGCGCGTCTTCCGGCGGGGCTGCTGTGATCGGGGGTTCGGCCTCCGACGCGGCGGGCGCTGATGGCAGCACTTGCGGCAGCGCGGGCGCGCGCTCACCGCGCGGTGCAGGCTGAATCCCGGAGGGCAGACGGGTCGCTGCGGCCTCGGGCTCCGGTGCGGGGCTCACTGGCAACAGATCGTCTGCCACGCCTTCGGCGCTGCCTGCACTGCCTTGTGGCATGTCCGGGCCGCTATCAGGCAGCATGTCTTGCGTGGCGTCGTCCATCTCTGGAGCGGGGATATCGGCATCGGACTCTGGCACCAATGGCTCCGCTGGCCCGTCTTCGGCTGCGGGCTCTGGCTCTGGCTCTGGCGCTGCGTCTTGCGGGGCGGGCTCTTCGACGGGCTCCGGCTCCGACACCAAATCCTGCGCCACGTCCTGCTGCACCATGTCGGCAGGTTGCGGGGAAGGCGGAAACAGAACGGCGCTGCCCGTGAAGCCCGCGACCACAAGCGCGGTCCCGACTCCGAGCCCTGCAAGTAAAGACTTATCCACACCCTACTCCACGATTTTTCAACCTGCCCCGCGCTGTCTTCGCGCTTGTTACGTTAACATTCCCATAAATACGGAACAGGATCAAACAGATTGACATGCATGCCCTTGACCTTGGCCCTGCGGCGCGGGCATGTAGTCGGGACCCCGGCCAACCCATCGGACCCCGCGCCATGCTGCTCCTGATCGACAATTATGACAGCTTCACCTATAATCTGGTGCATTATTTCGGCGAACTCGGCGCGGATGTGACGGTCTATCGCAACGATGCGCTTGATGTGCAGCAGGCAATGGCCCTGCGCCCCGCTGCGATCGTTCTGTCGCCCGGCCCCTGCGACCCGGATCAGGCCGGGATCTGCCTGCCCCTGACCCTCGCAGCGGCGGAGGCGCGCGTGCCCCTGCTTGGCGTGTGTCTCGGCCATCAGACCATCGGCCAGGCCTTTGGCGGGCGCGTTGTCCGGGCTCCGGACATTGTGCATGGCAAATTGGGGCAAATGCACCACTCTGGCGCGGGGGGGTTCAAGGGCCTGCCCTCGCCCCTGATGGCGACGCGCTACCATTCGCTCGTCGTCGATCGCGAGAGCCTGCCCGACTGCCTGGAGATCACAAGCTGGCTCGAAGACGGGCTGATCATGGGCCTGCGCCATCGCGACCTGCCCATCGAGGGCGTGCAATTCCACCCCGAGAGCATCCGCTCTGAACATGGCCACGCGATGCTGCGCAATTTCCTCGATCATGCGGCGGCACTCGCATGATGAACGATCTCAAACCGCTGATCAGCATCGCGGCCACCCGCCCCCTCACCCGCGCAGAGGCCGAGGACGCCTTCAACCTGCTCTTTGAGGGGCAGGCCACGCCCGCGCAGACCGGCGGTTTCCTCATGGCGCTGCGCACGCGCGGCGAAACCGTCGATGAATACGCGGCGGCGGCGGCAGTGATGCGCGCGCGCTGCGTCAAGGTCCGCGCGCCCGAGGGTGCGATGGATATCGTCGGGACGGGCGGCGACGGCAAGGGCACACTCAACATCTCGACCGCGACGGCGTTCGTTGTGGCGGGCGCGGGCGTGCCGGTCGCCAAACACGGCAACCGCAATCTGTCGTCAAAATCGGGCGCAGCCGATGCGCTTGGCGCGCTGGGGATCGAGGTCATGGCCGGGGCCGAGATCGTCGAACGCGCGCTGGCGCGGGCCGGTATCGGCTTCATGATGGCCCCCATGCACCACCCAGCGATGCGCCATGTCGGCCCGGTCCGCATGGAGCTTGGCACGCGCACGATCTTCAACATCCTCGGCCCGCTGACCAATCCGGCAGGCGTGAAATTCCAGCTCACCGGCGCGTTTTCGCCCGATCTGCTGGAGCCGATGGCCGAAACCCTGCAAGCGCTTGGCACGACCCGCGCCTGGCTGGTGCATGGCGGCGACGGCACGGATGAATTATCCGTCGCGGCTGAAAGCAAGATTGTCGCGCTGGAAGATGGCAACTTGCGCCGCTTCACCCTGCACCCCGAAGATGCAGGCCTGCCCCTGCACCCGTTCGAGGACCTGCTCGGCGGCGATCCGGCCACCAACGCCACGGAGTTGCGCGCGGTTCTGTCGGACGAAGGCCGTCCCGCCTATCGCGACGCGGTGCTGCTCAACGCGGCCGCCGCGCTTGTCATCGCGGGCAAGGCTGCGTCGCTCACCGATGGCGTGGCGCTTGCGCGCGACAGCATCGCCTCCGGGGCCGCGCGCCAGACCGTCGAGGCGCTGGCCCGCATCAGCCCTGTGCAACCCTGACGACCGGAGGGCAATATGGCCACCATCCTCGACAAGATCAAAGCCTATAAGCTCGAAGAGATCGCAGCCCGCAAGGCCGCGCGCCCCCTGTCCGAGATCGTGGAGGCCGCCCGTCAAGCGCCCGCCCCCCGCGGCTTCGCCGACGCGCTCGCCCGTGCGGAGACCACAGGCTACGGCCTGATCGCCGAGATCAAGAAGGCCAGCCCGTCAAAGGGTCTGATCCGCGCCGATTTCGACCCGCCCGCACTGGCCGCCGCCTATCAGGCCGGGGGCGCGACCTGCCTGAGCGTGCTGACCGACAGCCCGAGCTTTCAAGGCGCGGATGCCTTCCTGACCCAAGCCCGCGCTGCGACCAGCCTGCCCGCACTTCGTAAAGATTTCATGTATGATGCCTATCAAGTGGCTGAGGCCCGCGCGCTGCATGCCGATTGCATCCTGATCATCATGGCCTCGGTTTCTGACGCGCAGGCGCAGGAGCTTGAGGACGCGGCCTTCGCCTGGGGCATGGATGTGCTGGTCGAGGTTCATGACGAAGACGAACTGACCCGCGCGCTGGCCCTGAAATCGCCGCTTCTGGGGGTGAACAACCGCAACCTCAAGACATTCGAGGTCACACTGGACACCACGCGGCGGCTGTCGGAACTGGTGCCCGAAGGCAAACGCCTGATCGCCGAGAGCGGGCTGCACACCCCCGCTGATCTTGCGGATCTCGCCGGATATGGCGCGCGCAGCTTCCTGATTGGCGAAAGCCTGATGCGCCAGCCCGATGTCGCAGCGGCCACGCGGGCGCTAATGGCAAATCCCGTCCCTGCCGAGGTGTAATGTGGAAAAACTGACACATTTCGACGCTGAAGGCCACGCCCACATGGTCGACGTGTCGCAAAAGTCCCATACCGCGCGTGTCGCCATTGCCGAAAGCGCTGTGCAGATGCGCCCCGAAACCCTCGCGCTCATCACTGAGGGGCGCGCGAAAAAGGGCGACGTTCTGGGCGTCGCGCGGCTTGCAGGCATCATGGGCGCGAAGCGTTGCGCCGACCTGATACCGCTCTGCCACCCGCTGCCCATCACCAAGGTCACACTCGACCTGACCCCGGACGCGGCCCTGCCCGGTGTGCGCATCCGCGCCGAAGTGCGCACGACTGGTCAGACCGGCGTAGAGATGGAAGCGCTTACCGCCGCCTCGGTCGCCGCGCTGACGGTCTATGACATGCTCAAGGCCGCCGAGAAATCCATGACGATCACAGCCACGCGGATTGTGCTAAAAGATGGCGGTAAATCAGGGCGTTACGAGGCTCAAGCGTGATCCCTGTCGAGGACGCGCTGGAGCGGCTCTTCGCGCTGATCACGCCCTTGGGCACAGAGGACATCCCACTGGCCGAGGCCAATGGTCGCGTCCTGCGCAAAGCCCTGCGCGCAACACGCAACCAGCCGCCCTTCGCTGCGTCGAGCATGGACGGCTACGCCGTTTGCGGCCCCGTCACGCCAAAGCAGCAGTTTCACGTCGTCGGTGAGGCCGCGGCAGGCCATGCCTTCGAGGGCGTGATCACACCGGGACAAGCCTTGCGGATTTTCACCGGCGCGCCCCTCCCAAAAGGCGCAGATCGCGTCCTTATTCAGGAGGATGTGACCCGCACCGGCGATGTGATTACACTCAACGATACCATCGAGACCAGCCGATATATTCGACCCGAAGGCTATGATTTTACATCCGATTTTTCGCTGACCGCCCCGCGTCGCCTGATACCGTCTGAGCTGTCCCTGATCGCGGCAATGAATATCGCATCTGTGACTGTCGTGAAGCGGCCTGATGTCGCGATCATCTCGACCGGGGATGAGTTGGTCATGCCCGGCGACACCCCACGCGACGATCAGATCATCGCCTCGAATGTCTTTGCTCTCAAGGCCTTGGCCGAACAGGAAGGGGCACGCGCCCGGATTTTGCCGATCGCATCCGACACCGAGGACAGCCTGCGCGCGGCGCTTGACCTCGCGCGCGATGCAGATCTTGTGATCACAATCGGCGGGGCTTCGGTCGGCGATCATGACCTCGTCGGACCAGTCCTGGACAGCCTCGGCGCAATGCGGAGTTTCTACAAGGTCGCAATGCGCCCAGGCAAGCCCCTCATGGCGGGCAGACTCGGTCAATCTGTCCTGCTTGGCCTGCCCGGCAATCCTGTTTCGTCAATTGTTTGCGGATATGTCTTCATGCTCCCGGCACTGCGCGCCCTGCAGGGGCTGCCAGCCCGTCCAATCACCAGTAATGTTGCAAAATTGACAGTTGATCTTCCGGCCAATGGGCGAAGAACGCATTACATGCGCGCAACCCTCGGACCTCAATCGACCATAACACCCCTGCCAGATCAAGACAGCGCCCTGCTGCGCACACTCACCGAGGCACAAGCCCTGTTGATCCACCCCGCCCATGACGGACCGCGCATGGCTGGCGAACAAATGCAGTATATCCCACTTTGACCTCCTTGACAGGCGGCGGGAACATACGTAGAACAATCGCGGGGTATAGGAGTGATCGTTCGTCAAGGGAGCACCAGATGCTGACACGCAAACAGATTGATCTGCTGAAACTCATCCATACGCGCATGGAAGCCGAGGGCGTTGCTCCTTCCTTTGACGAAATGAAAGATGCACTCGATCTGCGATCCAAGTCGGGGATACACCGGCTGATAACGGCGCTTGAAGAGCGCGGTTTTATCCGCAGGCTCCCACATCGCGCGCGGGCAATCGAAGTGCTGAAACTGCCTGAAGCATTGCAGCCGCAAGGGTTTGAGGCGCGCGTGATTGAGGGCGGTGCAAAGGAAAAACCGGGTCTGCCGCGCTCGGCAATGACCGTGGCCGCTGCGTCCATGTCGCTGCCGATCATGGGAAAAATCGCTGCCGGGACTCCGATTGAGGCGATCAGCGAAGTCGTTAATGATATCTCGGTTCCCAGTTCCATGCTCAGCGGTCGCGCGGGCCATTACGCGCTGGAAGTACAAGGCGACTCCATGATCGAGTTGGGGATCAATAACGGCGATATCGTTGTAATCCGGGAACAGGATACTGCAGAAAACGGGGATGTCGTCGTCGCCTTGGTCGATGGGCATGAAGCGACTTTGAAACGATTCCGCCGTCAGAACGGAATGATCGCTCTGGAAGCCGCGAACCCGGCCTATGAGACACGGCTGCTGCGCGATGATCAGGTAAAGGTGCAAGGCCGACTTGTCGGGTTGATCAGGAGCTACTGAGGTCGCAGAACTGCCCGGATAAAGGGGGCGCTCGCGCCCCCTCTTGCGGCCAGGCCGCAATTCACCCCCTGAGGATATTTTTGCAAAGATGAAAACGCAGAAAATGCGTGCTCAGACCATCATGTCCTTCGTCGCGGTCAAACGTATATCCGGATAATCACGTGCAACCCGGTCGATGTCCCATTGCAAACGCGTCATGAAAACAGGATCGCCATCGCTGTCCTCGGCCATATGCTGCTTATTGGCCGCAGTAAAAGCCTCGACAGCGGCGCGCGCGCCGATGATCCAGCGCGCTGATGTGAATTGAGTAGGTTCAAAACGCACAGGGAGCCCGTATTCCAGCTCGATCCGGCTGGCGAGCACCTCGAATTGCAGCTGCCCGACGACCCCCACGATGAAGCCGGAACCGAAGACTGGCTTGAAAACCTTCGCCGCGCCCTCTTCAGCAAACTGCATCAGGGCCTTGTCCAGATGCTTCGCTTTCAACGGGTCACCCGCACGGCAGGCTTGCAGAAGTTCCGGCGCGAAGGAGGGAATGCCGGTAAAGCGCAGCCCTTCGCCTTCGGTCAAGGCATCCCCGATGCGCAACTGTCCATGGTTCGGGATCCCGATGATATCGCCGGCCCAAGCCTCTTCGGCCAATTCGCGATCCGCCGCCAGAAACAGCACGGGGCTGGCCACGGTCATCTGCTTTTTTGACCGCACATGCGTCAGTTTCATGCCGCGCTCGAAATGCCCGGCGGCGAGGCGCACGAAAGCCACGCGATCGCGGTGCTTGGGGTCCATATTGGCCTGCACCTTGAACACAAAACCGCTCACCTTGCTCTCTTCCGGCGCGACTTGTCGGCTCTCTGCTTTCTGAATCTGCGGCTCGGGCGCGTATGAGGCGATGCCTTCCATCAATTCCTTGACCCCGAAAGAATTGATCGCCGAGCCGAACCAGATTGGCGTCATATGACCTTCGAGCACGGATTTCGGATCGAGCGCAGGCAACAATTCCCGCGCCATCTCCACCTCTTCGCGCAGCCTCTCGAGCAGATGCGCAGGCACGTGATCGCCCATTGCCGGATCGTCCAGACCCTTCATGACCACCGTTTCGCCCCGCTTGTTGCGGTCGGCGCGGTCCATCAATTCCAACTGGTCGCGCAACAGGTCATAGCAGCCGATGAAATCCGCACCCATGCCAATAGGCCAACTGACAGGGGTCACGTCGATTGCGAGATTTTGTTGAATTTCGTCAATAATATCGAAGGTTTCGCGGCTTTCGCGGTCCATTTTGTTGCAAAAGGTCAAGATTGGCAGGTCGCGCAAACGGCAGACCTCGAACAATTTGCGGGTCTGACTCTCGACCCCTTTGGCCCCGTCGATCACCATGATTGCCGCATCGACCGCCGTCAGCGTGCGATAGGTGTCCTCCGAGAAATCCGAGTGGCCGGGCGTATCGACCAGATTGAACCGATAGCTGCCATAATCGAATGACATGGCCGAGGCCGAGACCGAGATGCCCCGGTCCTTCTCCATCTGCATGAAATCAGAGCGCGTGCGCCGCGCCTCGCCCTTGGCACGGACTTGTCCCGCCATCTGGATCGCACCGCCGAAGAGCAGGAACTTCTCGGTCAGCGTCGTCTTGCCCGCATCAGGATGCGAGATGATGGCGAATGTGCGCCGCCGGGCGATTTCGGGCGGCAATTCGGGGCGATTTGAGGCAGGGTCCAACATAGCGCGCATATAGGCAAATGCAGGGATGCGCGCAAGCGAGGCTTACTTGCAGCAACGCTCGCACAGTATCGTCGCAGGCAGGCGCTCCAACCGATCCACACCAATCGCGGCCCCGCAACTGGCGCAATAACCATATTCGCCATCGACCATCCGCGCCAGAGCGGCATCAATCTGGCGCAAATGCTGGTCAGAAGCCTGTTCGACTGCAATCCGCGCCTGATCCAGCACGCGCTCGATCAGCTTCGCGTCACTGGCCGAGGATGTGTCCGCCTGAAACGCGCCCTCCATCTGGTGCAAACGTCCCAGCACATCGCTCAGGCGCGTATCGAAAGGGGCATTGGGGTCTATCGTGTCGCGCATGGTCTCTCCTCCCGCATCGAGAGGCCAGATTGCGCCAGGTCAGAACCTGCTGACTTTGATCTATATCAAATGCATCTTTGAGATAGCCCCACGCCACATCCGCATGACCGATGCCGTGAAATTGTCCCTTTCCACCGAAATCCAGCCGCGCTATCACGACCCCATGCTGAAAACCCGCATCATCCCCTGTCTTGATGTCGCTGATGGCCGAGTGGTCAAGGGCGTGAATTTCGTCGATCTGATCGACGCGGGCGACCCGGTCGAGGCCGCGAAAGCCTATGACGCGGCAGGCGCGGATGAGTTGTGTTTCCTCGACATCCACGCCACGCATGAAAATCGCGGCACGATGTTCGATCTGGTCACGCGCACGGCGGAAAACTGCTTCATGCCGCTGACAGTCGGCGGCGGCGTGCGCACGGTCGAGGATGTCCGCGCGCTATTGCTCGCGGGCGCGGATAAGGTGTCGTTCAACTCGGCAGCGGTGGCGGACCCGGATGTGGTAGCGCGCGCGGCGGATCGGTTCGGCAGCCAGTGCATCGTTGTGGCGATTGACGCGAAGACCGTCAGCCCCGGCAGATGGGAGATTTTCACGCATGGGGGCCGCAAACCCACTGGCATCGACGCGGTGGAATTCGCGCGGACAGTGGCCGCGAAGGGCGCGGGCGAGATCCTGCTGACCTCGATGGATCGTGACGGCACGCGGGCGGGGTTCAATCTGCCGCTCACCCGCGCGATTGTCGATGCGGTGGGCATTCCCGTCATCGCCTCGGGCGGCGTCGGCACGCTTGATCATCTGGTCGAGGGCGTCACGGTCGCAGGCGCATCGGCGGTGCTGGCCGCGTCGATCTTCCATTTCGGCGAATACTCGATTGGCGAGGCCAAGGCGCATATGGCCGCCGCTGGCATCCCGGTGCGGCTGTCATGAGTGCGCTCGAACGCCTTGCCGCGACCATCGCGGCGCGGGCGGGGGCGGACCCCGAGTCCAGTTGGACCGCGAAGCTGCTGGCCAAGGGGCCGGAGAAATGTGCCGAAAAATTCGGCGAGGAGGCCATCGAGGCTGTGATCGAAGCCGTCAAGGGCGACCGCGCCCGGCTGACCTCGGAAGCGGCGGATGTGACCTACCATCTGCTCGTCATGTGTGCCGCGCGCGGGGTCACTCTGGCAGAGATCGAAGCGGAACTCGCGCGCCGCGAAGGCACCTCTGGCGTTGCCGAGAAAGCCGCGCGCGAAGGCTGAGCCACCTTGCCCCGCATCGCGCGTGGGTATATGCGACACAAGTTAAACAACCCAAAGGCGCGTGATGAACGAGTGGCTACTTTCGCTTGTCGGCACTCCGGAAGGCGCGCGGCTCGCGACCCTTCTGGCGCTGACGGCGGCCCTCGCGCATGCCGTGTTCGGCGCGCTGCAAAAGGGCGCGCATGACCCCTGGCTCTCGCGCGGCTCGATTGATCTTGCACTGGTCGTCATGTCTGCGCCGGTCGCGATCCTCTGGTTTGGCCCGCCGCCCTTGCATATGTGGCCTGTGCTCGCGGGCGTCGTGGTGATCCATTTCATCTACAAGCTCGCCATGGCGCTGGCCTATGAAAAGGCCGCGTTCACAGTCGTTTACCCGGTCGTGCGCGGAACAGGTCCGTTGATCACGGTCATCGCCGCGATGCTGATTTTCCGCGAGAGCTACACGGTGGTTCAATGGCTGGGCGTTGCCTGCCTGTCGGGCGGCATCCTGCTTCTGGCGCTGCGCAACCTCTCGGAAGAGAAGATCGACCCGCGCGCGTTGAAAATCGGGCTGGTCTGGGCGCTTGCGGGCGGTGTCATGGTCGCGGTCTACACAACATATGACGCCTGGGCGATCCGCATCTCGGGCGAGCCGCTGGCCTTTCTCGCGTGGTTTTTCTTCCTGTCCTCAGTCGATTTCATGATCCTCGGGCTCCTGCGCTACCGCAACATGGCGCATCGCCCGTCCCCTTTGCCGCTTCTGCTGCGCGGGGTTGCGGGCGCGCTGATTGCCTATATCAGCTTCGGGGCCGTGATGATCGCCACGCTGATCGGCAAGGTGGGCGAAGCGGCCGTGCTGCGCGAGACCTCGACGGTTTTTGCCGCCCTCATTGGCTGGTTCATCCTCAAAGGGCGCGTCGGCCCGCGCAAACTGGCGCTGATGTGCCTGATCGCCGCCGGGGCCGTGATCATGGAACTGGGCCGCGCGTCATAGGCGCGAGGACAGGATGCCTGTGTTGATGCCGCCCATGCGCAACTCGCCGAACAGCCGCTGATATTCCATCTTCGGACACAGGTTCTCGACCACATCCACGCCTTGCGCGCGCGCTTTCGCTGCGGCCCCTTCATGGCTTACACCGATCTGCATCCAGACCGTGCGCAGCTTTGGAAGATGCGCCAGCGCTTCATCGACCAGTGGCGGGACATGTTCCGAGCGGCGGAACAGATCGACCATATCGACATCCGCAGGGCAATCGCTCAGGGACGCGCGCACGGTTTCGCCCAGCAGGGTTTCGCCCGCATGGCCGGGATTGACCGGGATGATCCGGTAGCCCTTGAGCGAGAGATACCGCGCGACATAGAAGCTGGGGCGCACCTCATTCATCGAGACCCCCACCACGGCGATGACCTTGGTGCGGTTGAGAATGTCTTTCAGCATGCGGTCGGAGGGGCGCGTCATGCCGCGCAGAATGGCGCGCAAACCTGCCTCCCGCAAGATGAAAAAAGGCCCGGCACGATGGCCGGGCAACAGGTGCGGAACGAGGGACAGTAACATAAAGACGCGGAGTTCCGGTCCTGCGTCACTTCTCCATTTGGGGTTGCAAAGCGCAATGTCCAGTGACAATCGCGCAACTGTGAGGGTTGCGCGATCCCGTCGCTTACCCGCGCAGCGTGCCGCCCGTCGCTTTGCTGACCTTCGCGATGATCTTGGCGCTGACCGCCTCGATATCCTCATCGGTAAGGGTGCGCTCGACAGGCTGCAAGCGCACGGAAATCGCGAGCGACTTGCGATCCGCGCCGAATTGCGCTTCGGCCTTCGCGCCGGTGAATTCGTCGAAGACCTGCACGCCCGCGATCAGCGCCTTATCCGCACCCATCGCCGCATTGATCACCGCCAACGCATCGGTGCGCGCATCGAGCACGAAGGCGAAATCACGCTCGACGGGTTGCAGCGTGCTGACCGCGAGCGCCGCGCGCGCGGTCTTGCGCGCCTTGGGCAGTGGCGGGTTTTCCAGCAGCACCGTCAGCGCCATGACCGGCCCTTTCAGGTCGAAATGCTTCACCAGCTTCGGATGCACTTCGCCGAACATCGCCAGCGGCAGTTTCGGCCCAAGCGAGATCACCCCGGCACGGCCCGGATGGAACCAGCCCGGCAGAGTGCGATGGATCTGCGCGCGGGTGGGCGCGCCGATGGCGGCCAGCACGGCCTCGGCATCGGCTTTTGCGTCATAGAGATCCACCACCCGGCGGCTGGCAAACGGGTCACGCGGGGCGGTCGCGCCCACAAGGACCGCGCTCGCCTGAACGCTCTGCTCGCCCGGCTCGCCACCTGCGAAGACCGGGCCGACCTCGAACAGCGCCATATCCGCCATGCCGCGCGCCTGATTGCGGCTGGCGGCCTGCAAGAGCCCCGGCAACAGATCGGGACGCATATGCGTCATCTCGCTTGAGATGGGATTTTCCAGCCGCGTCGCCTCACTGCCGCCGCCGAAAATCTGCGCTGAGGCCGCATCAACGAAGCTATAGGTCACGCATTCATGATAGCCGAGCCCCGCCAGCGCGCGGCGGGCGGCGCGTTCGCGGGTCTGCATCGGCGTCAGGACAGGCCGCGTGACGCCAGCCTGCGGACGCGGCAGCGGCACGCCGTCGAGCTTGGTGAGCGAGGCAATGCGCGCGATTTCCTCGACCAGATCGGCACTGCCCAGGATATCGGGGCGCCAGGACGGCGGGAACGCCTGATCGCCGTCGAGCCGGAAGCCAAGCGCCTCCAGCGTCGCGCGCTGATCGGCCTCGGGGATGTCCATGCCCACCAGCCCGCGCACCCGCGCAGGGTCAAACCGATAGCTGCGTGTCGTGTCGGGGATCGCGCCGTCATGGACCACATGCGACGGCGCGCCCCCGCAAAGGTCCAGCACCATCCGCGTGGCCAGTTCCAGCCCGTCCAGCGTGAAAGCCGGGTCGATCCCGCGCTCGAACCGATAGCGCGCATCAGAGTTGATCTTGAGTGCGCGGCCCGTCGCAGCAATCGTGATCGGATCCCAATAGGCGGATTCGAGGAACACATTCACGGTGTCCTCGGTGCAGCCAGACTGCTCGCCGCCCATGATCCCGGCGAGGCTTTCCGGCCCCTGATCATCGGAAATCACCATCTGTCCCTCGCCGAGCGTATAGGTCTTGCCGTCGAGCGCCAGCAATTCCTCGCCCCCCGCTGCGGGATGGATGCGCAAGCCGCCCTGTACCTTGTCCGCGTCAAAGACATGCAAGGGCCGGTTCAGCGCGAAGGTGAAGAAATTGGTGATATCGACCAGCGCCGAGATCGGCCGCAGCCCGATGGCGCGCAGCCGCTTTTGCAGCCAGTCGGGCGACGGGCCATTCCTGACACCCCGAATGACGCGGCCCGCGAAGATCGGGCAGCCCTTTTCTTTCAACTCGGGCGCAATCTTCACGCTGATGGGGCTGTCGAACGTGCCTGCCACAGGCTCTACCACCAGCGGTTTCAACTGCCCCAAGCCCCGCGCCGCGAGATCGCGCGCGATCCCGCGCACGCCCAGCGCATCGGGGCGGTTGGGTGTGATCGCGATGTCGATCACCGGATCATTCAGCCCCGCATAATCAATGAACCGCGCGCCCAAGGGCGCATCGGCGGGCAGATCAATGATCCCGTCATGCGCGTCCGAGAGCATCAATTCGCGCTCCGAACACAGCATCCCGTTGCTCGCCTGCCCCCGGATCACGCCCGGTTTCAGGTCAACGCCCGTGCCCGGAACATGCGTGCCTACAGGCGCGAAAACGCCCACAAGCCCGGTGCGCGCATTGGGCGCACCGCAGACGACCTGCACTTCCTCGACCGGACCATCCGGGCCATCGGGGCGCGTTTCCACCCGGCACAGGCGCAGCCGGTCGGCGTCAGGATGCGGCGCGGCTTCGATCACGCGGGCGATGCGAAACGCGCCGAGGGTCAGGGCGGGGTCGATCACCTCTTCGACCTCCAGCCCCAGATCGGTCAGCGCCTCGGTGATCTCGGCCACATTTGCGTCAGTTTCCAGATGATCCTTGAGCCAGGACAGCGTGAATTTCATGTCATTCCCCCGAAAAGCACTGCGCGCGTATCAGCGATCGCGCGGTGATGCGTCGGTCTCTTCCGCGTCCTCATCCTCATCCGCATCATCGGGCAGGTTGAAGAAACTGTCGGCATCGCTGTAATCGGCGGCCTTTTGCGGCGCATCCTGATCGGGGTTGAGATCGCTGAAGCTGAAATTCTCAAGCCCGGCGATATTGGCGGGCATCTTGGCCTCGGGGTCGCCGTCCAGAGATTGCTCGGTCGAGACGAGCTTGCGGCGCTCGTCATCGCTCATCACGCCGCCCTCTGCCGCACGCTTGGCGGCGGCTTTCTGCACTTCCTTGTCGAGCTCGGACTGCTTGCACAGGCCCAGCGCCACCGGGTCGATGGGCTGCAGATTGGCGATATTCCAATGCGTGCGCTCGCGAATCGCGTCAATCGTGGTGTTGGTCGTGCCCACCAGCCGCCGGATCTGCGCATCCGCCAGCTCTGGGTGAAACTTGACCAGCCACAGGATCGAGGCCGGACGGTCCTGACGCTTGGACAGTGGCGTGTAGCGCGGCCCGCGGCGTTTCTCCTCGCCCTCGGCGGCGGCGTTGTATTTCAGCTTGAGCGGATGGCGCGGGTCTTTTTCACCGCGCTCGATTTCGATCGGGTCAAGCTGGTTGTTGGCGACAGGGTCGAAGCCCTTGACACCAGTGGCCACATCGCCATCGGCAATGCCCTGCACTTCCAGTTCGTGCAACCCGCAGAAATCCGCGATCTGCTTGAAGCTGAGCGTGGTATTGTCGACGAGCCAGACGGCAGTCGCCTTGGGCATCAAGGGCTTTGACATGACATGACCTCCTGTCATACGAGCGCGAGGGGTGCGCATGAGTGATCGGGCGCCGGGAATTCGGCTGCAGGCGGGGCCTGCGTTCCTCGATTTCGGGGATGGTGGGCTTATAGCTGGTGTGAGGCCGCAGGGAAAGTGAAAATGCGAAAACTTCTGGCAGGCGCGGTGGTCGTGGCATTGGCCCTCGGTGGGTGGTGGCTGGACCCCTCGGTCGATGGGCCGCTGCCGGAGACGACAGGCGCTGAGATGCCCCGCGAGGGCTATCTTTTGCTCGCGATCAGCTGGACGCCAAGCTGGTGCGTGCATGAAGGCGATGCGCGCGGGGCTGCGCGCTGTGCGGACGGGGCAGATACAGGCTGGCTCGTCCATGGGCTCTGGCCGCAGCATGACGCGGGCGGCTGGCCAGAATTCTGCGACACACCCCATCCGGGGCCGTCGCGCGCCGAAACCGCAGCGATGATCGACATCATGGGCTCGGACGGGCTGGCCTTTCATCAATGGCGCAAGCATGGCACTTGCACGGGGCTATCTTCGCAGACCTATTTCGACCAGACCCGCGCCGCCTTCGCCGCGCTTTCTCTGCCCGAATTCGACGCAGCGGGCGCGCAGATCACCCCGTCCGACCTGCTGGCGCGCTTTCGCGCGGCCAACCCGGAGGTTGACACGGATATGGCGATCCTGACCTGCCGCGATGGTATGGCGCAGGAGATCCGGCTGTGCATGACCCATGATCTGGAGCCGCGCGCCTGCGATGCGGCGCTCCTGGAGCGCAACTGCCGGGCGCGGTCGGTGCGCCTGCCGCCGCGTCCCTGACCTGATCAGCCCCGCGACACCACCCGACCCAAGGTTTCTTGCAAAGCCCCGGCTTGCAGCGGTTTGGTCAGACAGCCCTCGAAACCAGCCTGTAAATACCCCTCCAGCTGATGCGCCATCGCATTGGCCGTGAAGGCCAGCGCCGGCACTCTGGGGCGAGACGCGCTGCGCTCCAGATCGCGGATCCGGTCGAGAAGCTGCATCCCGTCCATGCCCGGCATCGAAATATCGAAGATCATCACATCGAAGTTCCCCGCGCAATATTGCTCCAGAGCCGCCGGGCCATCTTCACCCAAAACCACCTGCGCGCCGAGTTGTGTCAGCATCCGTTCCAGAATGATCCGATTCGTGCGATTGTCATCGACCGCAAGCACGCGCAGCTGTTGCAGGCCATTCGGGCCTGCGTCCGGCGCGCGCTCCACGACATCAATCCCCGGCCCCGATGTGGCAGGCAAGGGCAAGGTGATCGTGTTGCGCGTGCCCGCGCCCAGGGCGCTGTCGATCTGCAGATCGCCCCCCATCAGCCCGACCAACCGTTTGACAATCGACATGCCGAGCCCGGTGCCCCCAAACCGGCGCGAAATCGAGCTATCCGCCTGCGCAAAGGGATCGAACAAGCGCGCGAGATGATCAGCGCTCATGCCGATCCCGGTATCCTGCACCGTGACCACAATTTCTGTCGGGTCGGACGCCTCCAGCGTCAGGCGGATGCGCCCGGCTTCGGTGAATTTCACCGCATTGCCGAGCAGATTATGCAGGATCTGCATCAACCGATGCGGATCACCGATCCGGGTCGCGCCTGCGGGATCGTGCAGATCGACCTCGAAGCAAAGCCCCTTTTCGCGCGTGCGCAGCCCGTAGACATCCCGAACCCGCCTGGCGAGCGCGGCCAGATCGAAGGGGATTTGTTCCAACTCGAGTGCATCCGCCTCGATCTTGCTCATGTCGAGCAGGTCATCAATGATCGCCATAAGCAATTTGCCCGAATCCTGCAGGATACGCACCATCTCCTTATGGTCGCGATCCGTCAGCGCATCATCGAGCAGGGTTCCGATCCCCAGAATTCCGTTCAGTGGCGTGCGGATTTCATGGCTCATATTGGCAAGGAAATTCGACTTGGCGGCATTCGCGCGATGCGCCTTTTTGAGAGCTGCTTCGCGCGCCTGCTCTGCCTCCACGAGCGCGGTCACATCGGTCAGCGCATAGACAACTCTCGGGCGCTCGTGCGACGCGCTCTTTATGGGTGCGGCATTGACCGACAAATAGCGCACATTCGCAGGATGATGCAGCGCGATACGATGATTCTGAACATGCCGCCCATCCCGCTGCACCCGGAGGAAGGGCTCCTGCTCCATCGGCACGGCAGCCCCGTCGAGATCTGTGATAGCGGGATGAAGCGCGTCATGGGGCCGCCCGATCAGCGCGGATTTCTTCAAGCCCAGAATGTCCGAGCTTGCGTCATTGGCGAAAAATACCTTTCCCTTTTCATCGAAAACCAGAACGCCGATGACATTCGTTGTGACGATGCCCTGCAAGAAGGCCCGCTCTTGCGCCAGTTCCTGCTGCGCAGATTGCATCGCGGTCGTGGCAGAACGGCGGACCAACACAGCCCGGACGACATCGGCGAAAGCGCGCAGCAGATATATCTCGCTGGGACGAAACTCGCCGCGCTGTGTCACGCTGTCAAAGCCCACGAAACCGAACAATTCGCCATTTTCGAGCGTCGGGACCAATAACATCGAGCGGATGTCCTGCGTGTCCAGCGTGCGATAGTCCTCGCTCTCGGTCGGCAAATCGCGAATATCGGGGAGCAAGAGCGGCTTGTTGTCCAGCAACGGGGTCATGAGACTGCCGAAATCCGCGACGGGCAAGCGTTGCAAACTGTCGATCATGGGCGCAATGCCCGGCGCACACCATTCATGCGTATTCTTCAAGAAGTCGCCGTCCAGAACGAAAACATAGGTCCGGTCACGCCCGGAATATTCGCCCAATTCGCGCAGGCAGTCCTCGATGGCGGCATCAATGGCCGTGACCTCGGCCGAGAGCAGCCGGTTGATCAGCATGACGATCAGGGCCTGAACATCCGGAGCGTGTGTTTTGGCGTCCAGATACTCAGCCTTTTGCTGTTCCTGCATTTCCCCACCTGACTGCCCACCTCGTCCGCCGGGTGAGATGCGCGGACACTTACCCTCATAGCTATCGCAAAAAGGTTAAGAAAGACTTTGGCCTGATGCTACCGGCCAGAGCGGACCCGATCAGGTCTTGCGCCGGGACGGTCGTCGACTATAACGCGGCCAATTTGCGCGGGGCCTTGGCGGCCCATGCGCAGGCGCGCAGGTCAATCAGGGGTCCGTCATGCCGAAGAGAACCGATATCCAGTCCATCATGATCATCGGCGCGGGGCCCATCGTCATCGGGCAGGCCTGCGAATTCGACTATTCGGGCGCGCAAGCCTGCAAGGCGCTGCGCGAGGAAGGCTACCGCGTCATCCTCGTCAATTCGAACCCCGCCACGATCATGACTGATCCGGGACTGGCCGATGCGACCTATATCGAGCCGATCACCCCCGAAATGGTTGCCAAGATCATCGAGAAGGAGCGCCCCGATGCGCTCTTGCCGACGATGGGCGGGCAGACGGGCCTGAACACCTCGCTCGCGCTGGAGGAAATGGGCGTTCTGGCGCAATACGGGGTCGAGATGATCGGCGCCAAGCGCGAGGCCATCGAGATGGCTGAGGACCGCAAGCTGTTTCGCGAGGCGATGGACCGCATCGGGCTGGAAAACCCCAAGGCCACGATCATCGCCGCGCCGAAGCTTGCAAGCGGCAAATATGATATCAACTCAGGTGTGGCCGAAGCCATGGCCGCGATCGAATATG
>PXDM01000196.1 GCA_003565055.1 Paracoccaceae bacterium | reverse complement strand
TGCCTATGCCGGGCGACTGAGTCGCGCGGCATAGGCAATCTGTGATCACTCAATTCCGCACTGTGATCACAAATCTCATATTGCGTCGTATTTTATCGCTATCATGGCCAAAATCTTTCTCTGCGCGGTGCTCGGCGCGTGACATTTGCGTGAAATCGCGTATGTCAAGGACATCGCGCGCCCCGGCAAGCCCGACACGTCGCGCCAAGATAAAGGGAGCCGCACATGGCTGATGTTAACCGGGGCAATCGCCCGCTTTCCCCGCATTTGCAGGTCTATCGTTTGCCACTGGCCGCGATTTCGTCGATCCTCAACAGGGTCACGGGCGTAGGCATGACGCTGGCTGCGGTCCTGATCGTCTGGTGGTTCGCCGCAGGTGCGTTCAGCGCAGAGTATTTTGCCACGGTCGACGGGCTGATGACCTCGATCCTCGGCCATCTGATCCTGATCGGCTCGCTGGCAGCACTCTGGTATCACATGCTCAATTCCATCCGCCACCTGATCTGGGACACGGGGCGCATGATGGATGTCGAGACCGTGGAAAAAACCAGCTACGGCGTTTTTGCGGGCACGGCCCTGCTGACGCTTCTGACCATCATTATCGTCTGAGGGGGCCGGGACATGGGATACAAGACCGATTACGCGCGCGTGCACGGCCATGGTGCTGCTGGCGAGGGGCTGCATCACTGGTGGAGCCAGCGCATTACATCCGTGGCGCTCATTCCGCTGACGCTTCTGTTCATCCTGCCCTTTGGCCGCGCACTCGGCAGCGGGCATGAGGCCTTCGTTGCGACCTATTCGAACCTCTGGCACGCGCTGGTGGCAGTGCTTTTCATCATCGCAGCTTTCGCGCATCTGCAGCAGGGGTTGCAAGTCGTGATCGAGGATTACATCCCCAACAAGGCCACGCGCACTGCCGCGCTCCTGGCCAATACGCTGCTGTGCTGGGCGTTCGGAGTGGCGGGCGTCCTGTCCATCGCCACTGTGCTGTTCAGCGCCTGAGGAAGAGATATGTCTGCATACAAGATCGAAGAACATTTCTATGATGTCGTCGTGGTGGGCGCGGGTGGCGCGGGGCTACGCGCGACGCTCGGCATGGCCGAACAGGGGCTGAAAACCGCCTGCGTGACCAAGGTTTTCCCGACGCGCTCGCATACGGTCGCCGCACAAGGCGGGATCGCCGCGAGCCTCGGGAATATGGGGCCGGATAGCTGGCAGTGGCATATGTATGACACGGTTAAGGGCTCTGACTGGCTGGGCGATACGGATGCGATGGAATACCTCGCCCGTGAAGCGCCCAAGGCCGTCTATGAACTGGAACATTACGGCGTGCCGTTCTCGCGCACGGAAGAGGGCAAGATCTACCAGCGCCCCTTCGGCGGCCACACGACCGAATATGGCGAAGGCCCGCCCGTGCAGCGCACTTGCGCGGCCGCTGACCGCACGGGCCATGCGATGTTGCACACGCTATACGGCCAGTCGGTCAAGCAACAGGCCGAATTCTTCATCGAGTATTTCGCAACCGACCTGATCATGTCCGATGACGGTGTCTGTCAGGGCGTGCTCGCGTGGAAACTCGATGATGGCACGCTGCATCTGTTCAGCGCGAAGATGGTCGTGCTGGCGACGGGCGGCTATGGGCGCGCGTATTTCAGTGCCACCTCGGCGCATACCTGCACAGGCGACGGCAATGGCATGGTCGCACGCGCGGGGCTGCCGCTGCAGGATATGGAATTCGTGCAGTTCCACCCGACCGGCATCTATGGCGCGGGCTGTCTGATCACCGAAGGCGCGCGCGGCGAGGGCGGCTATCTGACGAATTCCGAGGGCGAACGCTTCATGGAGCGCTATGCGCCGACCTACAAGGACTTGGCGAGCCGCGATGTGGTGTCACGCTGCATGACCATCGAGATCCGCGAAGGGCGTGGTGTGGGACCGAACAAGGACCATATTCACTTGAACCTCTCGCATCTGCCCAAAGAAGCGCTGCAACTGCGCCTGCCCGGTATCTCCGAGAGCGCGCGGGTTTTCTCGGGCGTTGATGTCACCAAGGAGCCGATCCCCGTATTGCCGACCGTGCATTACAATATGGGCGGGATTCCGACGAATTACTGGGGTGAAGTGCTCAATGCCGATGCCGAGAACCCCAGCCGCATCGCGCCCGGTCTGATGGCTGTGGGCGAGGCCGCCTGTGCCTCGGTGCATGGGGCGAACCGGCTGGGGTCGAACTCGCTGATTGACCTTGTGGTGTTTGGCCGTGCAGCGGCGATCCGCGCGGGGCAGGTCGTTGACCCGGCCGCGCCGAACCCGACGCTGAACCGTGCCAGTGTCGATGCGGCTGTGGCCCGCTTCGACCGCTTCCGCCACATGTCGGGCGCTGTGCCCACGGCGGAATTGCGGCTGGAAATGCAAAAAACGATGCAGGCTGACGCAGCCGTGTTCCGCACCGACAAGACGCTTGCGGATGGTGTCGTCAAGATGAAGGACGTGGCCAAGAAGGTCGATGATCTGAGCGTCACGGACCGCTCGCTGATCTGGAACACCGACCTGATGGAGACGCTGGAGCTCGATAATCTGATGCCCTGCGCAATCACCACGATTGTCTCGGCCGAAGCGCGCAAGGAAAGCCGCGGGGCCCATGCGCATGAGGATTACCCCGACCGCGATGACAAGGTGTGGCGCAAGCATACGCTGGCCTGGGCGAATGGGGACAATGTGCGGCTGGAATATCGCCCGGTTGTCACGGATCCGCTCACGAAGCTCGAAGATGGCGGGATTGATCTCAAGAAGATTGCCCCCAAGGCGCGGGTCTATTGATCCGCATCCTGGCTCTCACGGCGCCCTTCGCGCTTCTGGCCTGTGCGGATGTGCAGGACCAGATCGCGCGCGACGCGGCGCGGCAGGCGGTGCGCCCGGCTCTGGCCGAGCGCTTCCCCGGCGTGCCGCTGGAACCCGCCAGCGACTGCGTGATCGACAATGCCAGCGCGGGCGAATTGCGGCGCCTGGCGCTGGCGGCCGCGCAGCCGACTGTCAGCCCCGAGACGCAGGCGCTGGTGACCGAGATCGCCCCCCGCCCTGCAACGATACGATGTCTAGCTACGGACGGGATCGCCCCGTTCCTGATTTGAGGAGGCCCTGATATGGTCCAGTTGACCCTGCCCAAGAACAGCCAGATGCGCACCGGGAAAACCTGGCCCAAACCCGAGGGCGCGAAAAACCTGCGCAAGTTCCAGATCTATCGCTGGAACCCCGATGACGGCAAGAACCCGCAAGTGGACACGTATTTCGTCGATCTCGACGATTGCGGTCCGATGGTGCTGGACGCGCTGATCTGGATCAAAACCAAGATCGACCCGACACTGACTTTCCGGCGGTCCTGCCGCGAGGGGATTTGCGGCTCTTGTGCGATGAATATCGACGGCGGCAACAAGCTCGCCTGCATCTTCGGGATGGATGAGGTGAAGGGCGATGTGAAGATCTACCCGCTGCCGCATATGCCGGTGGTCAAGGATCTGGTGCCCGACCTGACACATTTCTACGCGCAACATGCCTCGATCAAGCCGTGGCTTGAGACCAAATCGAATACGCCCGCCAAGGAGTGGAAGCAGTCGATTGAGGATCGCGACAAGCTCGACGGACTTTATGAATGCGTCATGTGCGCCTGCTGCTCGACCTCCTGCCCGAGCTACTGGTGGAATGGCGACCGCTATCTGGGCCCGGCGGCGTTGCTCCATGCCTATCGCTGGCTGATCGACTCGCGCGATGAAGCAACCGGCGAGCGGCTGGATGATCTGCATGATCCGTTCAAGCTCTATCGGTGCCACACGATCATGAATTGTGCCAAGACCTGCCCCAAAGGGCTCAATCCCGCCAAGGCGATTGCCGAGATCAAGAAGATGATGGTCGAGCGGGTGCTCTGATCCTTGAGCGAAAGCAGGGGGCTGTCTGCCCCCTGCACCCCCGAGGATATTTTTACAAAGATGAAAGAGGCGCGTGATACGCTCCGTTTTTTTCTGGAAAAATAACGGCTGCGCAGGCATGCTGAGACCATGCGCGGCGGCGATATCGACATCAGGGTTTTGCAAGGCTTGCTTGCGCTGGCATTGGCGGGGCTGGTTCTGGTCGGCATTGGCATGGCGCGGACTGAGGCGCAGCCCAAACCGATGCGCATGCCGACTCCGCCGGATTTCGAGCTTCGGCTCAGCGCAGATGGTGCGAGTTTCGAGTTTTCCGGCACTGTAGATTTTGGCCTCACGGATGCGCTGCGGCGCATGGTGGCCACGCATCCCGAGGTGCGGCGGATCGTGCTCCACTCGCAAGGTGGCTACATCGCGGAGGCGCGTGGCGTGGTCACCGTACTGCGCGCGCAGTCCATCGCGACACATGTGACTGGCGATTGCGCCTCGGCCTGCGCTCTGATCTTTGCCGGGGGCGCTGCGCGCAGTCTGGGGCCCGAGGGGCGGCTGGGGCTGCACGGCTATGCCATTGCGCGCGAGGGGCACTTCGGCATGATCGACCCGCGTGTGGAGATGGAGCGCGATCTCGCGATCTACCGGGCGCAGGGCCTTGAGGAGAGTTTCATCGCGCAACTGGCAACCCTGCCACTTGCGCCGATGTGGTATCCTGAGCGCGCGGAGTTGTTGGCAGCGCGCATGGTGACACAACCTTGACCTGCTTGCAGGCACGGCCCATGTTAGGCCCATGATTGTCATACTTGGCCTTTTGCTTGTCTTCGCGGTCTTGCTGATCCTGCAGCCATGGAAGCGGCGCGTCTGTCGCTGGCGCGAGGATCGGCGCAAACTGGCCGATGGTCGCGTGCTTTTCACATGCGCAGCCTGCGGGGCTGAACTCGCCCTGCCGCGCGGGCGCAATCCCAGTCGCTGTCTGGCAGGTGAGACATGAGCCAGCCGCCAGAAGACGCCGATGCCCGCCGCGCCGCACCTCCGGTGCTCTGCTACCCCAAAGACACGCTCTATGTCCCGCCGCTGGACTTGTATCGCGCCGCACGCGAAACTGCGCAGGAAACGCAGCGTATCCGCGTGCCCCCACGCGAAGCGCGCTGTTTCAACCTCAGCGCAGGCAGTTTCTTCCGCATCACTTGCCCCGAAGGCGCGCAGGTTGGCGATCTGAACCTGTTTGCACCGCGCCATCTGGAGGAACGCTTCTACTCAGGCAAGACGCGGGCGCTCTATGGCAGTCATGTCAGCGTCGGTGATAGGCTCTGGTCCACCCTGCCCTGGCTGCGCCCCATGGCCACGATCACCGAAGACACGCTCGCCTGGTACGGGCGCGACGCGGATGGTGCGCGGGTCCATGACGTGATCGGCACGCGCTGCGATCCCTATACGCATCACATGCTTTACGGGCGCGATTTCCACCAGACCTGTCACTCCAATCTGACCCGCGCGCTGGCCGCGCATCTCGAAAAGCCGCTGACCGAGATCGAGCATCATGTCCATGATGTGCTCAACGTCTTCATGTGCACGGGGTTTACCGAAGAAACGGGGCAGTATTTCATGAAGGCCAGTCCGGCGCGGGCGGGCGACTATGTCGAATTCTTCGCGGAAATCGACCTTCTGGGCGTGCTCTCGGCCTGTCCGGGCGGCGATTGCGGCAGCGCGCTCGGGCCGGAGGATGCCACATGCCACCCGCTCGAGATCACCATCCACTCCCCGGCGGCGGGCGCGTTGGATGGCTGGTACAGCCCGTCCTTCAACCGCTACTCCCGTCGCCACGCCCCCTGTTGATTGCCACTGAGAATTGACCCGGCATTGTCACCGAGATCTGACCCACCCGGTTGTTATGTTCTGCGCGTCATGTTGGCGTCAATGCCGCTGTCTCCTTCCGTTTCTTTTTCGCCGT
>PXDM01000205.1 GCA_003565055.1 Paracoccaceae bacterium | reverse complement strand
GCGCGGTCGAATTGCTGGCCATCGGCATCGGCCATGACGTGACGCGCTACTATGAGCGCGCGGTCACGATCACGGATGTCGAGCAACTCGCAGGCGCGATGACCGAGCAACTCGCCGCCCTCTTCGATCAGGATCCGCGCGCGCGGGCGCGTTTCGCGGGCATCAAGCGCGCGATGTGAGCGCATGCGCGTGGAGATGCCAAGCGCCCCTGACACAGCCGAGTTGCGCAAGCGCGAAGAGGCGCTCTGGCAGTCGGAGACGCGAAACGATCCGGCGTGGATGGATCAGACGCTTGCAGCCGATTTTGTCGAGTTCGGGCAATCGGGTCGGCGCTACGAGCGGGCAGAGATCATTGCCACCCCGAGCGCGGATCTGGTTGCGACGCTCCCATTGCCGGATTACGCGGTCGCGCTCATCGCGCCGGATGTCGCGCTGGCGACCTATGTGAGTGCGGAGCAACGTGGCGCGGAGCAGCATCTCAGTCGACGCGCATCGCTCTGGGTCAAAACGGGCGGTCGATGGGTACTGCGCTTCCATCAGGGCACTCCATGCTAAGCGGCGACCGGCATCGCTTGCGGTCCCGTTGCGAGGGCGGCGCATGACGCGCGCGGTGATCCGGGACCGCGATGCCATGATCGCGGGCATGTGCCCCGCGCGCGACCCGGACGCCTACATCTTCTGCGCGCTCCCCGCATCCGAGGTGACGCCCGCGCTGATGGCGCGCGCCTTGGGCATTTTCCGCGAGGCCGAGGGTGTGAGCCTGATCCTGCCCGCGAAGAGCGCGCAGGCCATCCCGGGCGCAGATTGCAGCGCACCCATGGCCCGCATCACCCTGACCGTCACTTCGGCGCTCGACGGGGTCGGGCTGACCGCCGCCGTCGCAGGCGCGCTCGCGGCGCAGAATATCCCCTGCAATGTCGTCGCGGCCTTCCATCACGACCACATCTTCGTGCCGCAGGACAAGGCAGAGGCAGCACTCGCCGCGCTCATCGCCTTGCAGCGCCAAGACGCGGATCTGGCGGCGAACGCAGCGCGCACAGGGGCGCAGCCGCCGGAAATCTGACCCGCAGGGCAGTTTGCGGGGGCGATCTGGCCCATGTTGCCCCGCCGAGGGTTGCGTCATGGCGCGAGACCTGACAGCCTGCGAGGTCACGCGCGCCCATAAAACCCGTCTGCGTTCATTGCGACAGGTCTCTTGGGCAAATTGTCATCTGCGCCTGCGCGATGACGCATCCTGAGGAACAGGAGGAACCTTTGGACACTCTCGCACACAGGCTCGGTCTGCGCACCGACCCCACCATCTTTTTCATCTCGGCCGGGCTGATGGTCGTGTTTCTGCTTGCCCTGATCATCGCCCCCGAGGCCATCGGCGATTTCTTCGCCGGGGCGCGCAGTTGGATCGTGACCAATCTGGGCTGGTTTTTCATCTTGGGTGTGAATGTCTGGCTGATCTTCCTGATCTGGGTCGCGCTGAGCAAATACGGCAATATCCGTCTGGGCGATCCGGATTCAAAGCCCGAATATTCGAACCTGTCTTGGTTCACGATGCTCTTTGCAGGCGGTATCGGCACAGTGCTGATGTTCTGGGGCGTGGCCGAGCCGATCCTGCATTTCACATCCCCGCCCTTTGACGCGACCGATCCGCATTCGGTGCAGGCCGCGCGCGAGGCGATGGGCTTCTCGCTCTATCATCTGGGCCTGCATACCTGGACGATCTTCACGCTGCCGGGGCTGGCCTTCGCCTATTTCATCTATCGCTACAAACTGCCGATCCGGGTCAGTTCGGTTTTCTACCCGTTCCTCGGCGAAGGAATCCATGGCCCGATCGGCAAGGCGATCGACATCGCGGCGATCCTCGGGACGCTGTTTGGTGTCGCCGTGTCCATCGGGCTCGGGACCAGCCAGATCAATGCGGGCCTGTCCGAACTCATGGGCGTGCCGGACAGTGTCACGGCCAAGGTGATCATCATCACCGTGCTGACAGCAGTGGCGACGGCCTCCATCGTGGTGGGGCTCGACAAGGGGGTGAAAACACTCTCCAACATCAATATCGGCATGGCGACAGGGCTCATGGTCTTCGTTTTGCTGACTGGCTCAACGGTCTTCCTGTTGCGCGGCATCATCGAGACAGTCGGCATCTATGCCAGCAACATCCTGCCCATGGCCTTCTGGAATGACATGATGGCAGGCTACGAGTCCGAGACCGGATGGGGCTGGCAGGGCGGCTGGACCGTTTTCTACTGGGCCTGGACTGTCACATGGTCGCCCTTCATCGGCATCTTCGTGGCCCGCATCTCCAAGGGCCGCACGATCCGCGAATTCGTGCTCGGTGTGCTGCTCGCGCCTTCGCTCTTCACGCTGGTCTGGTTCGCGATCTTCGGCTGGTCGGCGATGGAAATCGACGGCATCGGAGAAGCCGCCCGCGCAGCGCTGGGCGACGGCGCAGGCCAGATCGCCGAGGCCGTGAACCGTGGTCCCGAATTCGCGATGTTCGCCTTTTTCGAGAACTACCCGATGACGCAGCTTATCCAGGGCCTCGCGGTCGTGATCGTGGCGATCTTCTTTGCCACCTCATCGGACTCGGCATCGCTCGTGGTCGATATGCTCTGCACGGGCGACACGGAGCCGGGGCCAGTGCGCCAGCGCGTGTTCTGGGGCGTCTCCGAGGGGGCTGTCGCGGCGATGCTGATCGTGCTCGCGGGCGAGGCAGGGCTCGTCGCGCTGCAACAGGTGATCACGGTCGTGGGCCTGCCGATCTTCATCCTGTGCTTTGCGATGATCTTCGCATTGGCCAAGGCGCTGCTGACCGAAGATGTGACCGCAGCGACCGTGGGCGATCCACCCGATACGCAGGCCCTGACGCAACCGCGCCGGGACGCCTGAACGTATCGCGGCGGGCCATATCCGGCCCGCCGCTGGCCGCTCAGGCCAGCTCTCGCGACAATTCGCGCGAGACCTTTTCCAGCCGGTCGATCACCGAAAGATCTCTGGCGGGCGCATCCGGCGACAGGTGCCAGACCGGCATTCCATGACCCTGAAATTCCGCAGGCAAGCCAAGATCCGTGCAGCACGCCAACAGTGCCGATTTGAGTGCATTGACCCGCGCCGTGCCTGTCTGCGCGCGCAACTCCGTGCGCAGGCGCAGCATCCGCGCAATGAATCCTGCGACATAGGGCGCGGCCATCGAGGTGCCGTCCCAGGCCGCATAGGCCGCGCTATCCTCGGACGGCACGCAGGAAATCACCGCAACGCCGGGGGCCGCCACGTCGATCTCGGGGCCGTGACAGGTGAAAGCTGCCGCGAAATAGGGACCGGACTGATGCGGGCCAATTTGGCTGCGATGCGGGCTGTCGGGCGGGAAACTCGCCTCGGCCCCGAGCGCTGCGACCGCGATCACCTGGTCATACGCTGCCGGATACATCACAGGTGCCGCGGCATTGCCCGCCGCCGCAACCAGACAGACCCCGGCCTCCGTCGCGCGCACCACCGCCGCCTGCAGGGCATTGGAGCCGGCCGCACTGCCGAGGCTCATATTGGCGATGTCGATCTCATGCTCGATGCACCAGTCGAGCGCCCGGATCAGGCTGCTCGTGCGCCCGCCGGGAAAGACCGACAGCCCATAGAGCGCCGCCCCTGGCCCGGCCGCGCCGCAAATGCCGCGCCCGTTGAAACTCGCGCCGCAGGTGCCTGCAACATGCGTGCCATGCCCGATACTGTCCTCGCGCCAGAGCGTTTCCGCATCGCCGCGATCCGTGAAATCGCGCCCGCCTGCAGGGGCCAGATCCTCATGCGCGGCAGCAATGCCCGAATCGATGATCGCAATCTTGACCGGGGCCAGCGCATCGGGCGCGAAACTGTCGGCCTTGGGCAGCGCCATGGCCTGATAGCCCCAGACCTCATGCTCGCCCTGCCCGACGTCAAGCGGCTCCAGCGTGATCGCGAGTTGGAGCTTCCCGTTGCGCTTGGCGGCCCCTGTCAGATCAGGCCGGGTCAGGACATGGCCCCAATAGCCGGAGGACGGATTGACCCGGATCTCGCGCAGCGTCGTGGGCGTATCACCGAAAAAGCTCAACTCGGCCTTGCCCTTCGCATCCGTCACGCCAGTGTCAAAGCTGTATGGCGCACTGCCGCGCCCGATCACTTCCGCAAACGCAACAGCGCGCCCGTCGCGGCCCTTCACTGTGACCTCGAGGATCAATTCGGCACCGCTTTGCGCAAAGAAATTGCGCGGCGCTGTGTCCTGCGCGCCAATCATGCCCCCACCCGGCGCGAAAACGGCCCCGCCAAAGAGGTCGAGATCGTGATCGGGCTCGATATGAAGCGCGCCGCCATAGCGCTCGCGCAGATCTTTCAGCGCTTGCCGGTCCAGCACGACCGCCAGCGTATGCGGCGCGCGCTGGCCCACGCGCAGCTGTTTGATGAAATCGCTGCTGACCCGGCCACTGGCGCTCAGCGACAGGCGCTGCGCGGTGCTTTCAAGCTCCCGCGCGACAGTGGACAGATCAAGCGGGCGCTGGCCCATCGGGGTCACGTGGTCGGGGTTGAGTGTCACCAGATATGCGCCGGGGCGCGAGGATGTGTCAGTCATCAGGACCTCCTGTGTCAGATGCCTCAAGACGTGCCGAACTGCCTCAAGGCCAAGAATGCGGGATTCGGGCGGTCGGCTCAAGCCCCGGTGAAATGCGGCCTGAGCAGGTCGATGGCCTCGTCAATCAGCGCCTTGGCGCGTCGCAGATCGGCCTGACGGTCCCGCACGGGCGCAGGCGGTGGCGTAGGCGGTGGCGCTGGGGCCGCGCCGATCTCTTCCAGAAACGCCTCCAGATCGCGGATCTGCTCATCCACGGAGTTCTGGGGGGACAGGGTGAAGCGGGTTTGGGATTGCATGGCGCAGGTCCTCTTCGCAAAACGGGGGCGCGGGCGGCAGGTCGCCCCGCCGCCGCGCCCTGATCAGGGTATCGTCACGATGCACAGGTCCGGAAGCACTGAACCGCGCGCCTGCCTGACGCAATCGCCTGCGCATAGCGCTTCGCCTTGAAATGCGCGACCGTTTGCGTCACCAGCGCAATGCAGCGCGGGCAGTTGCGATAGCGCCGCGCGAGGTCGACCAGACGCTGGACCAGCCTGCGCGCTTGCCGCCCGATGATCCCGAAAACCATGAGTTGCAGCTCAGGATCATCGCCCGCGCCCAGCATGGTCATCGTATCCGCACTGCCCATGTCGAACTCAGTGCCCGCAAGCTCTGCACTCAGCGCGGCGAAGGCACCGTCATCCTCTTCCCCGCCCGCATCGAGGCCAAGCTCTGCGAGGATCCCGTCGAGTTCTTCATTCAAAAGCTCTTGTTCCGTCGGCATATCACGTCTCCGTCAAAAGGGTTTCTAAACCAGCACAGCGCGCATTGCCGCTCTGGTGTCGCCAATGTGATGGATTGCGCGTTATGCGTGTGTTACTGGCGCAGCCACGAGATCGCTGATCTCAAGATCCCGTAATAAAACCCGTTTTTATCTTGTGCTGATCCGGGATAACGCGACTCTCTGACTTGACTAACGCATGGCTGACACCATCTGCCGCGCTCCGGCCCAGTCCACGGCCCCCAAGCGAAGCCCTTGGCCCCGCCCGCCCCTTTCTTGTAAGAGGGGCCGAAGATGGGCGCGCTTGGCCGCGCTGGCCAAGCCCTGCGCACCCCGACGGAACAAGGAAGACGTGATGAGTATCGGTGGACAGATCGCATGGGATGACACAGTGCTTCCCTTCCAACTGGATCGCAGCGATGTGCGCGGCCGCGTCGTGCGGCTCGACACGGCGCTGGAGCGGGTGCTGGCGGGCCATGGCTACCCCCCGGTGATCGAGGCGCTGGTGGCCGAAGCCACGCTTCTGACCGCGATTAT
>PXDM01000361.1 GCA_003565055.1 Paracoccaceae bacterium | reverse complement strand
TGCCCGCCGCGATCCTCAAACGCCTGCCGCTGCGCTTCACCTATGACGACAATTACTTCGCGCACAGGTTTCAGGGCATCCCGCGCGATGGCTATACCGCGCTTGTGGCCTCGATCCTCAAACACCCGCGCATCGCGCTGCGGCTCAGGACGCGAGCCGAAAACATGGATGCCAGCGCCTATGATCACCATGTCTATACCGGCCCGCTGGATCACTATTTCAACCAAAGATTCGGGCGGCTGAGCTATCGCAGCCTGCGCTTCGAGCATGAGCGCGTCGCGGCCCCTCATCAGGGCACTGCAGTGATGAATTACTGCGACGCGGATGTGCCGTTTACGCGCATCACCGAACATATGTATTTCGCACCATGGGAAGCCGCCAGTTTCACCCGCTCGGTGATCACCCGCGAATACAGCTACAGCGCCGGGCGCGCGGATATTCCCTATTACCCGGTCCGGCTGCTCGACGACAAATCGCTCCTTGCCCGCTATGACGCGCTCGCCCGCGCCACGCCGGGCGTGACCTTTCTGGGGCGACTCGGCAGCTATGCCTATCTCGATATGGATGTCGCGATCCGCCGCGCGCTCGATGTCGGCGCGCATCTCACGCAGGCTTTCGCGCGCGGTCAGGCCCCGCAGGTCTTCGTCCATCCGATCTGTGACCACCCTGCCCCGGACGCGTACCGACGCCCCGTGATCGCTGCGGAATAGGCCACCGCGTGATCCTCGAAGGCGGGCATTCCCCTGCCCCGCCACGGCCCCGTGCAATCGGGCGCGCATCTGCGGCGGCTGTTCACGCGCGGCCAGACGCGGCAGGTCTTCGCCTGTATCGCCTCTGTCGTCGTAAGCCCCAAAACCAACCCTGCAACCAGCGCGATGACCCGGGCAGAACCATGCCCCATCCTTTGGTCTAATTGCGCGGGCAGGTGATTCCCTGTTCTCTGTCCGCAGCCCGGATGCCGCGCCGGCACGTCTTGCAGCGCGGCAGAACTGGCCTGCGATCAGTCCTGCCTGCCCTCGATTCCAGGGCAGCGCCCGGATCGCAGTCAGGGTGTTGCGCGTCAGGCCCCGGTCGGGCGCACACGACATATCCAGCCGTCACGAGGAGGCGGCCCATTCAGGAGGAAGACCACATGAACCAGATGACCCAAGCTGATTTCCGCACGACATCGCCGTTCCGCGAGCGCTATGGCAATTTCATCGGCGGCAAATTCGTCGAGCCCGTGGGCGGGCGCTACATGGACAATGTCACGCCCATCACCGGCCAGAAAGTCTGCGAAGTCGCGCGCTCGGACGCCGCTGACATCGAGCTGGCGCTGGACGCAGCCCATGCCGCCAAGGACGCCTGGGGCAAGACCTCCGCGACCGAGCGCTCGAACCTGATCCTGCGAATCGCTGATCGTCTGGAACAAAACCTCGACCTGCTGGCCGCTGCCGAGACATGGGACAATGGCAAGCCCATCCGCGAGACGACCAATGCGGATATTCCGCTGGCCGTGGACCATTTCCGCTATTTCGCAGGCGTGTTGCGCGGGCAGGAAGGCTCCATGTCGCAGATCGACAATGACACGGTCGCCTATCATTTCCAGGAGCCGCTGGGCGTGGTCGGCCAGATCATCCCGTGGAACTTCTCGATCCTGATGGCCGCGTGGAAACTCGCCCCGGCACTGGCTGCGGGCAACTGCATCGTGCTGAAACCCGCCGAGCAGACACCGGCGGCGATCCTCGTGCTGATGGAAACCATCGCAGACCTGCTGCCGGATGGTGTGCTGAACATCGTCAACGGTCTGGGCGCGGAATGCGGCGATGCGCTGGCGCGCTCGAACCGGATCGCCAAGATCGCCTTCACCGGCTCCACCGCCACGGGTCGCAAGATCATGGAAGCTGCGACCGTCAACCTGATCCCGGTCACGCTGGAACTGGGCGGCAAATCGCCCAACATCTTCTTCAGCGACATCATGGCGCAGGATGACGCCTATCTCGACAAGGCCGTCGAAGGTTTCGTGCTCTTCGCGTTCAACCAGGGCGAAGTCTGCACCTGCCCGAGCCGCGCGCTCATTCAGGAAGACATCTACGAGGAATTCATCGCGCGCTGCATCGCACGGGTGAAGGCCATCAAGCAGGGCGACCCGCGCGACATGAACACGATGCTGGGCGCGCAGGCCTCCAAGCAGCAGCATGACAAGATCATGTCCTATTTCACCATCGGCGTGGAAGAAGGCGCGGAAGTGCTGACTGGCGGGGCTTCGGCCAAGATGGACGGCGATCTCGAAGGCGGCTTCTACATCGAGCCCACGATCTTCAAGGGCAACAACAAGATGCGCGTTTTCCAGGAAGAAATCTTCGGCCCGGTCGTGTCGGTGACGACCTTCAAGACGGATGAGGAAGCGCTCGCCATCGCCAATGACACGATGTACGGCCTTGGCGCAGGCGTCTGGACCCGCGACGGCACGCGCGCCTATCGCTTCGGTCGCGCGATCGAGGCTGGCCGGGTCTGGGTCAACAACTACCACGCCTATCCGGCGCATGCGGCCTTCGGGGGCTACAAGCAGTCGGGAATCGGGCGCGAAAACCACCGCATGATGCTGGATCATTACCAGCAGACCAAGAACATGCTGGTCAGCTACAACCCCAACAAGCTCGGTTTCTTCTGAGACATCGCGACCAAGGACGCCGCGCCGCCCCCCTCATCGGGGGCGGCGTTTTCGTCACTCAGCCGCGCGGGTAAAAACCCCGTCCAGACGCGGCCCCGTCACGATCCCTTCGTCAAAAAGCGCGCCAATCTCGCCCGATTGCAGCCCGGCCACATCGGCCAGCACCTCTTCGGTATGCGCGCCCAATGCTGGGGCCGGGACCGGGGCCTGCCGCACGATTTCGGAGAAAGACAGCGGCGAGGCAGGCGTCGGATAGCTGCCGATCCCCGGCTGATCGACCATGTGGAACATCGGGTTTTCGGTCGAAAGATCCGGGTCTTCGCGCACTGCTTCCGCAAAGCTGCGGAACTGGGACCATGTGACCCCGCTGGCGTCGAAACTCTTGGCGAAATCCGCGACCTTGTGGCTTGCGAAAAACGGCGCGAGCACCTCCGTGATCGCCGCCCGGTGCCGGAAGCGCGCCCCTTCGCGGCTCAGGCTCTCGCCCAGACGGGCCTCCAGCGCGGCCATCGCCTCGACCATGCCCGTGGCCTTCACGAGCCCGCGCCATTGCCGGTCGGTCAGCCCGATCACCATGACGCGCTTGCCATCCGCGCAGATGAAATCCTGCCCATAGCCGCCATAAAGCGCATTGCCGTATTTGGGCCGATCCGTGCCATTCACCGCCACCTCGCCGATGATCCCGAGATTGCCGAGCATCGCCGCCGCCGCATCTTTCAGCGAGAACAGCACTTCCTGCCCTTGGCCGGTGCGCAGGCGGTGCCGCTCTGCCGCCAGAAGCGCAGTCACGGCCATATTGCCCGCGATGCAATCCCAGGCAGGCAGCACATGGGCGACAGGCTCGCTGGAGCCCTCCGGCCCGGTCGCGGTCGGAAAGCCCAAGGACGGGTTCACGGAATAATCCACCGCCGCGCGCCCATGCCGGTCGCCCAAGAGCGCCACCATCACCAGATCATCGCGGTGGCGCGAAAGCGTCTCATGATCCATCCAGCCGCGCACGCGCAGATTGGTCAGAAACAGCCCCGCGTCGTCGCCCGGCGCGGTGATGATCCGCGTGATCAGCTCGCGGCCTTTCGGCGATTTCATATCGACCGCGACGGATTTCTTGCCCTTGTTCAGCCCGGCCCAGAACAGGCTCTGACCGTCCTCGGTCACAGGCCAGCGGGCGGCGTCGAGACCGCCCTCGATGCGGTCAAAACGGATCACTTCGGCCCCCATCTGCGCCAGCGTCATGCCCGCCAGCGGAATCGCCACGAAGGCCGAGCCCTCGATCACCCGCATCCCTTTGAGAATTCCCATTGCCTCACTCCTCCCATTCAAAGCGGGCTTGCAGCCCTTGATGGCCAGCTTCGGCCACAGTGCAGAGCTTCAAGGCCCCCGGTCCGTCCGCTTCGGCCTGAAGCGAGAGCGTGCCGTCAAACATCGGATGCACACCGCGGAAACTGAACCGCGAGGGCGTGGCCCCCGTGTGGCGCATCGCCGCTTCCATCAGCAGCGTCGCCTGCATCGGCCCGTGGACGACAAGCCCCGGGTAGCGCTCTGCCCCGGTCGCATAATCGCGGTCATAATGGATGCGGTGCGCGTTATATGTGGCCGCCGAATAGCGAAACAGCCGCACCGGGCCGACCTCGACGGGTTCGGAGAAAATCGGTGCCTCCGGGGCCGGGATCGCACGCGGCGCGCGGAAGCTGTCGGGGATCGGCAGATAGACGATATCCTGTTCCTCACGGATTTGCGCGCCACCCTCGCCGCGCAGATCATGGCCCACACGCACGAAGGCCATGTCGCCCGTGCTACCGGTCTTGAAATCGACACTCAGGATTTCCGAGCGCTTGGTGATCGCCTCGCCCACGGCGAAACGGCCCTTGAACGAGAGCTTGCCCCCCGCCCACATGCGCCGGTTGAAGGGCAAGGGCGGCAGGAACCCGCCAAGTTTCGGATGCCCATCCGTCGCGATCTCCGAAATCGGCACGAATTCGGGGAAGGCCACCCAATGCCAGAGCACCGGCAAAACCGCGCCTGTGTGAATAGCGGGCTGGGGGGCAGCCGGATGTCCCAGCGCCCCCATGACCATGCCTGCGAATTCCGGGCTGACCGCCCCTGTGCGGGTTTCCACCCTCCCGACCCAGGCTTGTGCCTGTTCGGGCGTGGCGGCATCGCCCGTCAAGGGCGCTTCCGTTTTGCTCATGCAGCTTGCCTCTCACCAAGAACCCGAGCGATGGTCTCGCCCATGGCCGACGGTGTCGGCGAGACAGTGATACCCGCCGCCGAAAGGATTTCCACCTTTTCCTGCGCCGATTCGCCAAAGGCCGAGATGATCGCGCCCGCATGGCCCATCTTGCGGCCCTTGGGCGCAGACAGCCCCGCGATATAGGCCACGACCGGTTTCGTCATGTGATCGCGGGCGTAGACCGCGGCCTCTGCTTCCTGCGGGCCGCCGATTTCACCGATCATCATGACGGCATCGGTCTCGGGGTCATTCTCGAACAGCTCCAGAATATCGCGGAAGCTGGAGCCATTGATCGGATCGCCGCCAATGCCCACCGAGGTCGACACCCCGATGCCCAGCGCCTTCATCTGGCTGGCGGCCTCATAGCCCAGCGTGCCGGAACGGCCCACGATGCCCACGCGACCGGGCAGGTAGATATGCGGGGGCATAATGCCCATGAACCCTTTGCCGGGCGAGATGACGCCTGCGCAATTCGGCCCGATGAAGCGCATCTTGCGCGAAGCCGGGAAGCGGCGCAGGAAACGTTTGACCTTCATCATATCCTGCGACGGGATGCCATCGGTCACGCAGACCGCGAATTCAAGCCCTGCTTCTGCCGCTTCCATGATCGCATCCGCCGCGCCGGGCGGCGGCACGAACACGAGCGAGGCCTGCGCGCCCACGGCCTCGACGGCCTCGGCCACCGTGTTGAAGATCGGGCGGCCCAGCACGGTTTCACCACCGCGACCGGGGGTCACACCGCCCACGACATTGGTGCCGTTCTTGATCATGTCTTCGGCATGGAACTGGCCGATGCGGCCTGACATGCCTTGCACGATGATGCGCGTATCTTTCTGGATGAGAATCGACATTTGCGGGCTCCTTCAAGCGGCCATGGCGGGGCGGGCCTTGACCGCCGTTGCGGCGGCCTCGGCCAAGGTATCGGCGGAAATCAGGGGCAGACCGGAGTCGTTGATGATGCGGCGGCCCTCTTCGACATTGGTGCCAGCCAGACGCACGACCACGGGCAATGTCAGG